>DATNCK010000040.1:0-3827 GCA_035571575.1 Steroidobacteraceae bacterium
TCATCAGCGAGGGACACCGACTTCGCCGCAGCGACACAGCAGGCCCTGTGTGAATGGCGCCGAGCCCGGCGCCGCATGCTGCACAAGGGCGCTACGACCTCGGCAGTTCACGCCTGGCGCATCACTACCCGCCGCCTGTTCGCGTTGCACGACCTGCTTGCTCCGAGCCGGAGTGGAGAACCAGACTCGCTGCGCGAGGCATTGGCCAAGGCTTTTCACACCTCTGGACGACTGCGCGACACCCAGTTGGCGATCCGCCTGCTCAGACACGAGCGGCAGCATTTCCCGGCTGCAGCAATGCTTGCGCACCACCTCCACAACCACATACCACGGCGGCGCCGACGCCTGATGCGCCAAGTCCGCACGATCAAGCCACAGGCATTGGAGAAGATCGTCCTTCGCTGGCATCGATTTGATCAGGGCTTCGAGAAGGTGGCGCAGGCACGCGCCCCACGGCGCCTGGAACGCGCCCGCACTCTGCTGGAATCTTCGCACCCTCGCACAGCGTTCTCTTTGCACCGGCAACGCCTGCGCCTGAAGTCACTGCGTTACATGATCGAGTTGTGTCGTACGGCAGGCTATCTGGTACCCCGCATGCCATGGACTGCGGGGCGTCTTTCCTCGCTGCAGCACACTTTCGGCAGGATCACGGACCTGCAGGTGCTGCTCGCTCTGCTGCAAAAGTACGGCAAGCGCCATAAACCATGGCGCGACCAGCTCACCGAGCTGCATCGACAGCTCCTGGAACGCCGACAGCACATGCTGGCCGAATTAACTGAAGGCTTCGGTTAAACCACGTCGGCTACGTACTAGTCCCGGTTTATTATCAGTCCCGAACCAGCAGAATTCCCTCACCCCGAATCACAGCGGCGGTCATGAGGAGAGTTCGATGCGCATCCGATCCATCTACGCCGGCCTGCTGGCCGCCACGTTGTTTCTAGCTGCGGCGTGCACCACCATTCCCGCGGGCAGCGATCGCTACTCGGGAGCCAACTTCGATGCCTATCGAACCTACGCGTGGATCAGCAACGACCCGCTGGTCAAACTGGCCGGAACACAGCAGGACGTCAGCGCACTGACCGTGCGGCGACTGCGCGAAGCCATCGAGGCGGAGCTCTCAGCCAAGAACTACAAGAAAGTCGACGCGGCGGCGCAGGCGGACTTCGTCGTGGCCTTCTCGGTCGGCACCCGCGACCGACTCGATGCACAGTCCTATCCGCTGCCTTATCGCGGGCCTTGGGAATGGGAGTCTCATCACAACGATGTCGAAGTGAACACCTACGTGGAAGGCACCCTCTCCGTCGATGTCTTCGACGGCGCCAGCAAACAACCGGTCTGGCACGGCTGGGCGACCAAGGTGATCACCAACGAGGACAAATCCAATCCTGCGCCGGTGATTCAGCGCGCCGTGAGCACGATCCTCGCTCCCTTTCCTGCACGACACAATTGAACCGGAGTATCGCCATGTCTCACGCCAATACCGACAAGCTACTTGATGATGTCAAGCAGGTCAT
This sequence comes from Steroidobacteraceae bacterium, assembly GCA_035571575.1. Taxonomy (GTDB): domain Bacteria; phylum Pseudomonadota; class Gammaproteobacteria; order Steroidobacterales; family Steroidobacteraceae; genus ZC4RG30. The sequence goes on from DATNCK010000040.1 coordinate 1,515, forward strand.
TCACGATGCCGAAGAGCTGCTCAAGGCCACTGCCGGTCAGGCTGGCGAGCACATATCGCAAGCCCGCAGCAAGGCAGAGAACTCACTGCGATGCGCCAAGGAGCAACTGGCTTCCATAAGCGCCAGTGCCGGGGCGAATGTGCGTCAGGCGGCCGAACACACGGACGCCTATGTTCGTGGCAATCCTTGGGTGGCCGTGGGTGCTGGTGCCCTGGCGGGCCTTCTGGCCGGGCTGCTGGTTGGCCGGCGTCGAGGCGGCTCCCAATGAGCGCGCAGCCGAACATGGGCGAGGCCGTGGGCAACTTTTCGTGCTCAATCGCTCGTCTCGCGCAGACGGCATCCAGCTACGCGCGTGAGCGCGTCAATCGGGCTGATGCGGCGATTGAAGGCGAGAGCCGCCGCAGACTCTGGGTGCTGCTCAGCGCGCTTGCACTGCTGCTGTGGATGAGCACCGGCATCCTGTTCGCAGGCTTCGCCGTTATCGCGGCGTTCTGGGATACCAACCGAGTCATCGCCACCGCCTCCGTGGCCACCGTCTTTCTCGCGCTGGCCGCCTTTGCGGGGTGGACACTGATGCGCAAATGGCAGCAGCGTCCCTCCGTCCTCGAAGGACTCATTCAGTTGCTGGCCCTATTCCTGGGTCGCCGTCGATAAGTACCGTCACTGCACTCACATTAAAGGACCCTGCCATGACACGCCCCATTCGCCGCATCCTCGTCGCCGTCAAGGATATGCACCGTCACAACTCGCCGGCGCTGCGCAAAGCAGCGGCTCTGGCGCGTGCGCTGGGTGCCAGGCTCGAGCTGTTCCATGCCATGACCGAGCCACTGGCCGTCGAGGCCTTGCTGATGGCAGGCATGAGTGTGAAGAAGTATCAAGACGAGGAGCAGCAGCGCCACGTGAAGCGCCTGGAAAGACTGGCGGCGCCTCTGCGCCGTCAGGGCCTCGAGATTGCGACCTGCGCAGAATGGGACTATCCAGCGCACGAAGCGGTGATCCGCCGCGCGAACCGGTCGAAGGCCGACCTGATCATCGCCGAGCGTCACGACACCAAGCACTTGGCTCCCTGGCTGCTGCGCTATGCGGACTGGGAGCTGCTGCGTCAGAGTCCCGTACCGGTGCTGCTCGTCAAGACACGCCGACCCTACGATTCGCTAAGCGTGCTGGCGGCGATCGATCCGTCGCATGTGTTCGCCAAGACCTCTCAACTGGACGACACCATCCTGCAACTGGGCGTGCAACTGAAGACCGCGCTGCGGGGACGCCTGCATGTGCTGCACACGTACGTGCCGACGCTGATGGGCATCGCTCCGACGGAGCTCACCGCACCGGACGCCACAGCGCGGATACTGACGCACGCCGGCACCACCGCCAAGGCCGGGTTCGACAAGGCGCTGCGGAGCGCCCGTCTCGAACGTCTGCCGACATCCTGCCGTCATGTGATCGCCCGTCACGCCGTGGATGCCATTCCCGAACTGGCAAGGGAGCTGGGCTCCGGCATCGTCATCATGGGGGCCTTGTCACGCTCCGGTCTGAAGCGTGTCGTCATAGGCAACACCGCCGAACGGGTGCTGGATGAGTTGCCCTGTGATCTGCTTATCGCCAAACCACGTGGATTCGTCAGCCGTGTTCCGGCGCGATCGCGTGGCCCGCTGCTCATCTCACTGGGGCTGCCGCCAGGGGTGGTATGACCAGTAGGCAGTACCGACATCGGTCACCTGCGGGCCACGGCGCCATGCTTTGGCCCGCCTAATCGAGTACGCACCCATGACAGCCAAACAAGTCCTGTTTCGAGCCGCAGCTCGCGAGAAGATCCTGCGCGGTACGGCACAACTCGCCGACGCCGTGCGTCTGACGCTCGGCCCGAAATCCAAGTCGGTGCTCATCCAGCGCAAGTGGGGTACACCCATCGTTTGCAATGATGGCGTAACCATCGCCAAGGAAATGGAGCTGGCGGATGCCGAAGAGAACCTTGGCGCACAGATGCTGCGCCAGGCCGCCGAGCGGACCGGCGATGTGGTCGGCGACGGGACCAGCACCGCCACCATTCTGGCGCATGCCATCTTTGCCGAGGGCGTACGCAACGTGGCCGCCGGCGCCAGTGCCATCGACTTGAAGCGCGGACTGGATCGCGGACTGCAAGTGGCAATCAAGACATTGAAGGCCATGGCACGGCCCGTCAGCAGCCGCAAGGAGAAGGCCCAGATAGCCACCGTCTCCGCGCACAACGATCCGGTGATCGGAGAACTCGTGGCAGAAGCCATGGAAAAGGTGGGTGGTGATGGCGTCATTACGGTCGAAGAGGCCAAAACC
>DATNCK010000041.1:0-15798 GCA_035571575.1 Steroidobacteraceae bacterium
CGACGAGCTGACCCTGCAGATCACCCGTGAGGCCACGTGAAATCACATTGGCTTCACTGAATGGGTCGCGATTCTCCAGCGCGAACACCTCATCCCCGACGCGCAGCAGTGCCACCTGCTCACCGTCGATGAGCGCGCAGACCCCTGCACCGTCGAGAATCTCATCCAATGCGCAGACGAAATTTCTGCGTGCGGGCATGCTCATGCCGTCACCGCTGCGCGCTGCGCGCGTTCGGCGGTTGTCGCCGGCCGGCTCTGACCGCGCTCCTCGACCAGCACGATGTTCGAATCCAGGGTATCGCTGTTGACGAAATGCCGGAAGCGCTTGAGCGTCGCCGGATCTTCTACTGCCTTCTTCCATTCACACTCATAGGTGTCGACGACCAGCGCCATGGCAGCTTCCAGTTCCGCGGCCATTCCCAGTTTGTCCTCGCAAACCACGGCGCGCAGATAGTCCAGTCCGCCCTCCAGATTCTCGAGCCAGCCTGCCGTGCGTTGCAGCCGGTCCGCGGTGCGCACATAGAACATCAGGAAGCGATCGATGTAGCGGATCAGCGTCTCGCGATCCAGGTCGCTGGCCAGGAGATCGGCATGGCGCGGTTTCATTCCGCCGTTGCCGCACACGTAGAGATTCCAGCCTTTTTCTGTAGCAATGATGCCCACATCCTTGCTCTGGGCCTCGGCGCATTCGCGCGTGCAGCCAGACACGGCGAACTTCAGCTTGTGGGGCGAGCGCAGTCCCTTGTAGCGATTCTCCAGTTCGATGGCGAAGCCGACAGAATCCTGCACGCCGTAACGGCACCAGGTGGATCCCACACAGGACTTCACCGTGCGCAGCGACTTGCCATAGGCATGTCCGGACTCGAACCCGGCCGCGATCAGTTCGCGCCAGATGGCAGGCAGCTGATTGACCTGCGCGCCGAACAGATCGATACGCTGGCCACCAGTGATCTTGGTGTACAGCCCGTATTTCTTCGCCACCTGGGCGATCACCAGCAGCTTGTCTGGCGTGATCTCGCCACCCGGCACGCGCGGCACCACTGAGTAGCTGCCGTCTTTCTGCAGGTTGGCGAGATAGTAATCGTTGGTATCCTGCAGCACGGCCTTGTCGGGTTTCAGCACGAACTCATTCCACTGCGAAGCGAGAATGGAAGCCACGGCTGGCTTGCAGATATCGCAGCCCAGCCCTTTGCCATGCTTTCCGATCAGATCAGCGAAGTTGTGGATTCTGCCGACTTTCACCAGATGGAACAGTTCCTGCCGCGAGTACGGAAAGTGTTCGCAGAGGTGGTTGGTGACAGCCACGCCCTTGCTGGCCAGTTCTGCCTTGATGATCTGCGTGACCAGCATCGCGCAGCCGCCGCAGGAACTGGCGGCCTTGTTGTGCTTCTTCATGCCGCCGATGGTCACCACACCGGCATCGACAGCCGCGCAGATATCGCCCTTGCTCACATTGTTGCAGGAGCAGATCTGCGCGCTGGCAGGCAGCGCGCCAACGCCCATGCCGGCACTCTCCGCACCGTCTGCGGGCGCCACCAGCAGCGATTCAGGTCGTGATGGCAGCGCCATGCTGTTGAGCATCAGCTGCAGCCAGGTGCCGTAGTCACCGGCATCACCCACCAGCACACCGCCCAACAGCCGCGTGCCGTCCTTGCTGATCACGAGTTTCTTGTAGATGCCGGCGCGCTCATCCACCAGCGTGCAGCACTGCGCGTCTGCAGTGGCTGCATGCGCATCTCCCAGCGAGGCCACATCCACACCCATGAGCTTGAGCTTGGTACTCATGTCGGCGCCCGAGAATTGTTTCTCCATGCCCAGCAGCTGCGCCGCCGCGGCCTCGGCCATCTGATAGCCGGGAGCGACCAGACCGTAAAGCTTGCCCTGCCACAGTGCACACTCGCCGATGGCGAAGATGTCCGGATCACTGGTGCGGCACTGATTGTCGATGACGATGCCGCCACGCGGACCGACCTCGATGCCGCAGGCCTTGGCCAGCGCGTCCTGCGGACGGATGCCAGCAGAGAACAACACCACATCGGCTTCCACCGATTCTCCATCCGCGAAACGCAGCACATGCTGATGCCGCTCTCCAGTCTCGATGGCGGTGGTCGATTTTCCACAGTGAACCCGCACGCCTAGGGACTCGATATGCCGGCGCAGTACGCGTCCGCCGCCCTCGTCCACCTGCACTGCCATCAGTCGCGGCGCGAATTCCACCACGTGGGTTTCCAGCCCCAGATCAACCAGCGCCTTGGCGGCCTCCAGGCCCAGCAATCCGCCGCCGATCACCACGCCGGTGCTTGCATTGCGGCTGGCATCGCGGATGGCGATGAGATCGTCGATGGTGCGATAGACGAAGCAGTCCTTGCGATCGCGACCCGGAATCGGCGGCACGAAAGGAAATGATCCGGTTGCCAGCACCAGCTTGTCGTACGCGAGGTCGCGTCCGGTGCTCGTAACCACCCGTCTGTTCTGACGATCAATCGATACTGCGCGCTCGGACAATTGCAGCGCGATGCCGGAGTTCTCAAAGAAACCCTGCGACACCAGTGAAAGGTCTTCCGCACTCTTGCCGGAGAAGAAGCTGGAGAGCGCCACGCGATCATAGGCCGGCCTGGGTTCTTCACACACCACAGTGATCGAATATTCATGCGGTGCCGCAGCCAGCTTTTCCAGCAACCGCTGCCCCACCATGCCATTGCCGATGACCAGCAATTTCTTCCGCGTCGTTGCCGTCTCTGCCGTCATGGGCTCAACCTGGACGCAGGCACGGCGTCGAGTTTCTCGGCGACGGCAGCGGCATGCAGATCGGGCCTGAAGCTTTGCAGCGCCCGTTCCACATCCTGGGCTGTCGCAGCGATCTGCCTCCAGCGCGCGATCTGGTCGCAATACAGCTGCGCATGCGCGCGCTGGGGCACCGTTGCGGCCTCATTGAGCTGGATGAACTCCGGTCGCTGCAGTGGCGGGGCGCCGGCCATGGGCACGATGCGACCCTCAAGCGCCGCCGCCAGCAAGCGCTCCGGCGCGCCGACATAGCGCGAGTGACCGAGCAGACGAATCAGCTCCACATGGTTGGCCGGCTCCGCCACCCAGCGCGCGGCATCGATCACCGCCCGCACCAGCGCCCGGCACAGTTGCGGATGTTGCTCCAGAAACTCCTCGCGCAGCCCCAGCACTTTCTCCGGGGGCTGGGGCCAGATCTCACTCGCCGTGGCGACAATCGTCCCCAGTCCGCTATCCACGGCGAGGCTGTTCCAGGGCTCACCGACGCAGAAACCATCGACCTGACCGGTACGCAGCGCCTCCACCAGCATGGGTGGCGGCACCACCACCATGCGCACATCGTGATCCGGATCGATGCCGGCGCCTTGCAGCCAGTCGCGCAACTGGTAGTTGTGACAGGAAAAAGGGAACACCATGGCCAGGGTCAGCGGCGGCTGGTTCGCGCGCCGCCGCACCGCGATCTGCGCAGCCAGCGCAGATGCCTGCCTGGCTGGTGGCGCTCCCAGTTCCGCACCATGCTGCGTCATCGCCTGCCACAGCGGCCGCGACACCGTGATGGCATTGCCACCGAGACCCAGCGCCACTGGCGCAACCAGCGGCGCATCACCGCGCTGTCCCAGCAGATGCGAAGCCACCACCATGGGTCCCAGCATCTGCGCCGCATCGAAATGACCAAAGGCCACGCGATCGCGCAGATTGGCCCAGGACACCTCACGCACCAGTCGCATGCGAATGCCCTGCCTTTCTGCGAATCCCTTCTCATGTGCTGCCACCAGCAATGCGCTGTCGAGCAGCGGCATGAAGCCCACTGTCACCACACGTCCCTCGGCGCCGGATATCCGCGGTGTCATGATTTGAACAGCCCTGCAGCTGTGATGACGCTCTGCGCCACCTGTGCGATCCTCAGGTTGGCGTCCATGGCCGCCTTGCGCAGCAGCTCGTAGGCCTCTTCCTCGCTGATGCCCCGCTCCTTCATCAGAATGCCGCGGGCCTTGTCGATCACCTTGCGGTCGGCCAGCTGCTGGCGCGTTTCATCCAGCTCGTTGCGCAGTTTTTCAAAGGCCCGGAAGCGACTGACCGTGGTTTCGACGATGGGGCGTACGCGCTCCTTGCGCAGTCCATCGACCACATAGGCGCCGACACCCGCATCGATGGCCGCTTCGATCATGCCGCGATCCGAACGGTCCACGAACATCGCTACCGGTTTGCGCACCACGCGCGACACCTGGAACATCTGTTCGAGCACGTCGCGATTCGGATTTTCCAGATCGATGAGAATCACATCCGGCTCCTCAGCCAGAATCCGGTGCAGCAGATTCTGCATGTCGCGCACGACGATCACGTCGCGGTACCCAGCCTCGCGCAGACCATCCTCCAGAATGGAAGCCCGGGCCATGTTCTGATCGACAATGAGCACGCGCAGCGCGGTTTCGGACATGGATGTTGGCAAACGGCCTCACGACTACCAGGCGAAATCTATCTGGGCCCAGAACTTGCGAGTATCTCGCAGCGTCGTGGGGGTGGTTGGCGCAGCGTTGTAGTCCGCGTACTTCAGCGTGCCAGTGAAGCGCCGGAACTTGCCCTGCAGCTGCAGATCGAGCTCCTGACCGTAGTCTATGTTCAGCCGCTCGGATTCATAGTCGTGCCAGCTCACTGCCAGCGACAGGGTTTCAAGCACCCCGAAGCCCTTCTTCTGGAAGCCGGCGTTGGCGTAGAGATCGACGATGCCATTGGCTGGCGTGGTCAGGAATTTGTCCGCCCAACCCTGGAAGCGATGCAGCGTGGCCAGGGGCGTGCTGAAGCCTTTCACACCATCGCCCTCAAGCCGTTCGAAGCCGCCACCGAGGCTGTACTGCCGGAACGTGCCCGTCAGCTCTGCCATGTAGAAGTCGTTCTTGAAGTCGAGCGGATTGCTGCCGCGATCCGTCTGTTGTGCAAATGAGGCGATATATCCCAGCTTCAGCTTGGACAGCGGGCGTTCACCCTGGAAGCGCAGCCCGTAGGTCTGTGTCGAATCACGCACGGGTAGCGGCGTCTGATCGAATTCAATCAAGTAGCCGAATCCAGTCAGCTTGCCGATGGGTGTCTGCCAGGCCACGTTGGCCAGATAGGTATCGCCAGTGAAGCGACCGTCATTCGCCCCGGGCAGGCCATCCGGCCCGAAGATGCGGTTGACCTGGTTCACATAGCTGACATCGATAGTCAGGTTGGGTATGTGCTTGTTCACCACGCGCAGTCCGTCGTAGGTCTGTTCGTTCTGGCGCCAGCCCACGTTGCCCACGAAACGATGGTCATCCAGCACGATGCGCTGCCGGCCCAGCGTGATCGTCGTGTCGACGATGCTGGTGTTGGTCAGCTGCAGGCGGTTCAGCTCGAAGGCTTTCGGATCGGCAACGACGGGATAGGTGGTTCTGCCGTTGATGGTGCTGTTGTAACTGGTCTTCAGCGGCACCACGGCCTCGCCTTCGACCAGCAGTGCCGTGCTCCATGCCTTGCCGGTCTCGAAACCCAGCCGTGCACGCAGAGTTGCCGCGCTGGCTTCGTTCGCAAAGGGTTCCTGGTCCACCGATTCGAATCGCATGCGCGCGTCGGCCAGTACCTTGGTCTCGCCGATGGCACCGGTGATGGGCGCCAGCCCTTCTGCGCTGGCGCATTCCACCGAGCCCAGCGCCACCAGCACCGAGACCGCCAGCACACTCCGCCTCGCCTCGCGGGGCGATCCTGTTCTTTTGTCATCGAGACACTGCATGCATTTCTTCTCCCTGTTGACGGCAGGTCGTCCGAACTCAGGCCGCAACCGGCGCATGTTCGTACTCCTCCAGAAAGCTCAATAGTTCGTTGCGGTATTCGTAGTAGCCCGGGTGATCCAGCAGCGCGCGCCGGGTGCGCGGACGCGGCAGATCAACCTTCATCACCTTGCCGATGCGTGCGTTCGGTCCGTTGGTCATCATGACCACGCGATCAGCCATCAGGATGGCCTCGTCCACATCGTGGGTAACGCAGATGGCCGTGACGCGACTGCGGCGCCAGACGTCCATCAGTACTTCCTGCAGTTCCCAACGCGTCAACGCATCGAGCATGCCGAAGGGCTCATCCAGCAACAGCAGCTTGGGCGAGAGCGCGAAGGCGCGCGCCAGCCCCACACGCTGACGCATGCCGTTGGAGAGCTCACTGGCGCGGCGATCCATGGCATCGCCCAGGCCGACACGCGCGAGGAAGTACTCGATGATGTCGCGTCGTTCGGCGGCCTGCGCATGGGCGAACACGCGCTCCACGCCCAATGCCACATTCTCGCGGGCGGTAAGCCAGGGCAGCAGATTCGGCGCCTGGAACACCATGCCGCGATCGGGGCCTGCGGTAGCCACCATGCGGCCATCGAGCACGATGCCGCCGTCGCTGACGTCTGCGAGACCCGCGGCCATCGACAGCACGGTGGACTTGCCGCAGCCGGAGTGTCCGATCAGCGATACGAATTCGCCGCGGGTGATGTCCAGGTTGAATCCATCCACCACCGTCAGAGGTCCGCGCGCAGTCGGGTAGGTCTTCGTGACCTGGTAGAACTCCACGTATTTGTCCGGATCCAGCGCCACCTTGGGTTTCTGCGCATCGCGCATCGCGCGCGGCGGCAAATCGAGTCCTGTGATGGGCTTTATTTCCGGCAGCTCCACGCGGGCTTCGCGAGTGGTGTTGCGCGAATCACCCAGCGACTGCAGATAGGTGGTGATCTCGGCTCGAAGCTGCTTGTAGGCTGCGTTGGCGCTCATTTGTCTGCGCTCTCGCGGCCGCGGCAATTCGACACGAAACTCGCGACCCAGTCCCGGTCCGCCGTCGGGCAGCAGCACGATCACGCGGTCAGCGAGCAGCAGCGCCTCGTCCACATCGTTGGTGACCAGTACGACGGTGCGCCGATGACTCTCCCAGATCGCCTCGATCTCGTCCTGCAGCTTGGCGCGGGTGAGTGCGTCAAGCGCGGACAGCGGCTCATCGAGCAGCAGCAGTTCAGGCTCCATGGCCAGCGCACGGGCCACGGCCACACGTTGACGCATGCCACCGGAGAGCTCCGCCGGACGCCGATCCGCGGCGTGACCGAGGCCAACCATCTTCACGTACTTCGCCACCAGTGCGGCGCGCTCGGCCGACGCAAGCTGCGTGTGAACCGCATCGACCGCCAGCTGTACATTGCCCGTCACGGAGAGCCAGGGCATCAGCGAGTAGCTCTGGAATACCACTGCACGCTCTGGCGCCGCGCCTGTGACCGGCTTGCCTTTGAACAGCACCTCGCCTTCATCAGGGTGCACAAGGCCCGCCAACGTCGAAATCAGCGTGGTCTTGCCACTGCCGGAGAACCCCAGAAGCGCGACGAATTCGCCTTCTTCAACCTCCAGGTTCACCTCACACAGCACCGGCAGACGCCCGCCATCCTGTGCGTACCCCTTCGATACATTGCGCATCTGCAAGATGGTCATTCAGCGCCTCGCCCCGAAGTCAGTGAGGCTCTGCAACGTCAGCATCAGCCGATCGAGCAGGAAGCCGATGAACCCGATGGTGAACACTGCCACCAGCATGCGACTCAGGGATTCGGGACTGCCGTTCTGGAACTCATCCCAGACAAATTTTCCGAGACCCGGGTTCTGCGCCAGCATTTCGGCTGCGATCAGCACCATCCAGCCCACGCCCAGTGACAGACGCATGCCGGTGAAGATGAATGGCAACGATGAGGGCAGCACCAGCTTCACCAATCGTGTGCGCCAGCCGAGCTTCAGCACCTTGGCCACGTTCAGCAGATCACGATCAATGGACGAGACCCCCATCGCCGTATTCACCACCGTCGGCCACAGCGAGCACAGCGCCACCGTGATCGACGACACCAGGTAGGACTTCTCGAACAGCGGATCGTCACTGACATAGAGCGCACTGACCAGCAACGTGACCAGTGGCAGCCACGCCAGCGGCGAGATGGGCTTGAAGACCTGCACGAAGGGATTCACTGCCGCATCGATGGTGCGGCTCATGCCACATAGAATGCCGATCGGCACTGCCAGCAGCGTGGCGAAGAAGAATCCGGTAAACGCCGTCTTGAGGCTGGTGAGGATCTGATCGAGATAGGTCGGACGACCGGTGTATCTCACCTTTGAAGGAACTGCCTGCGGATCTGCCGCAAGCGCCTCGGCGTTGCGGTGCTGCTGCCGTTCGTAGAATGCCGCTGCGCGCGCGCGCTCCGCCTTGTGGTCGGCCCACAGAGACCCCGCCTGCTGCCACACGGCCGCAGGCCCCGGGATCTGCCCCAGGCTGGTATGGATGCGCGCCGCGCTGAACGACCACAGCATCACGAACATCCCGATGCCGAGCACTGGCACGCCCAGCGTGCGCCACAACGCAGCCAGCTGCATGCGTGAATCCTCGCCGCACAGCAGGCGCACGATGGGCACGATGAAACCCAGGCCCAGCAGGGTCAGCGCGCGGCACAACTTCTCCGGTGTGCGCCTCACTTTGCGCACCGGTGTTGCAGGCGCTGGGCCGCCTGCGGAGTCAGGTAGCACTGAGCCCACGGCAGGCCCCAGCCGTCTTGCGCTGCTATTTGCCGACGACATTGGCGCCCTCGATCTTCTGCTGCCCCTTCAGACCGACAGTCAGGCTGTCGATGTAGGCGTTGGGTTTGCGGCCGTCGTACTCGATGCCGTCGATGAATTCTCTGGTGGGCGCCTTGTAGCCATCCGAGTCCCAGGGAACCTCTTCCTTCTTGATCTTGCCCTCCTCCAGCAGCAGCTTCGCCGCCTGCAGGTAGATGTCGGGGCGATAGACTTTCTTGGCCGTCTCGGCGTACCAGCTGTCAGGTCTGCCGTCTGGAATCTGGCCCCAGCGCCGCATCTGAGTCAGATACCAGACCGCGTCGCTGTAGAACGGATAAGTGGCGAAATAGCGATAGAACACGTTGAAATCCGGCACGGCACGCTTCTCACCAGGCTGATACTCGAAGGTGCCTGTCATGCTGTTGGCAATGACCCGCACATCAGCGCCCACGTACTGCGACTGCGAAATCAGCGTGGCCGCCTCCTTGCGGTTGGCAGGACTGGCATCCAGCCACGCCGCGGCGCGGATCAATGCCTTGATCATGGCAAGGTGAGTATTGGGATTCTTCTCGGCCCAGGCCCTGGTGACGCCGATCACCTTCTCCGGATTGTTCTTCCAGATTTCATAGTCAGTGATCACCGGCAGACCCACCTTCTTGAAGATGGCCTGCTCGTTCCAGGGCTCGCCAACGCAATAGCCATTGATCGTGCCAGCCTCAAGCGTGGCGGGCATCTGCGGCGGCGGCGTCACCGACAGCAGCACATCGGCCTTGATCTGCCCGGTGACATCAGACGGTGAATAGAAGCCGGGATGTATTCCACCGGATGCCAGCCAGTAGCGAAGTTCGTAGTTGTGAGTGGAGACCGGAAACACGACGGCCATCCGGAATGGCTTTCCGGCGTCTCTGAAGCTCTCGATCACAGGCTTCAGCGCTGCGGCCTTCACCGGCCGCACCAGCTTGCCCTGGGCATCTTTGGGGATATTCGGCAGCATCTGCTGCCAGACGGCATTCGAAACTGTGATCGCGTTGCCGTTCAGATCCATGCTGAAGGCCGTAATGACATCGGCCTTGGTACCGATACCGATGCTGGCGCCCAGCGGCTGACCGGCCAGCATGTGCGAGGCATCCAGCTCGCCGGTGATCACGCGATCGAGCACAACCTTCCAGTTGGCTTGGGGCTCCAGGGTCACATACAGACCCTCATCCTCGAAGAAGCCTTTCTCATAGGCCACAGCCAGAGGCACCATGTCCGTCAGCTTGATGAACCCGATCTTGATCTGCTCTTTCTCGAGCTTCAGAGGTTTGGCGCCGCTCACACCGGCCTGCGCAGCCAGCGCAACGAGCGCCAGGCCGCACAGGATTCCGCGTCGTGAAACAGCCTGCGTGAATTTCATTCCTCTGCTCCCACAAATTTCCGCGCCAAAAAAAAAACGCTGCCGGTCGTTGATTTCCACGACCGTCAGCGGCGGCAGAAATCAGACACGGCAGCGTTGCCTTGCAGACCCATCCTGAGCCTTGCGGATATGTACCAAGCAATTCGTGTGCCAACCACGCAACAGTTGTTCAGCCTCGCTACGGGCTCTCTGCGGCGCTGATGCGAAGTAGTTCCAGCTTCACGCGCCTCCCATCGGTGCAGCGGGCGATGATTTCGCGCCCGTCTTGTGCAACGACCAGCGCAGTGGCGCTTTACAGAACGCACTGCTGGAGCAGAACTCGCGTTGGTGCTGTCAACCAGTCGGGCGTGGCGGCGTTGTATCCCTCAGCAACAACATGCTCCACGGGAGATACGCATGAAGACGAACAGGACCCTGATTACGGCCGCTTTGCTGGTGCTGGCTGCGCCGACGCTGGCTCTGGCGCAGGACCGCGGTGAACGAATCAACGAGCGCCTCGATGCCAGGGGCGAGCGGATCGACGAACGGCTCGACAACCGTGGCGAGCGTATCGATCAGCGGCTGGATAATCGCGGCGAACGCGTCGAACAGCGCCTCGACAACAAGGGCGATCGCATCGACGCGCGTCTGGACAAGAGGGCCGAGCGCGCCGCAGCCAATGGCCATGCGGCCCGGGCCGCGAAGCTCGACGCACGCGGCGACCGCATCGACCGACGCCTCGACAACCGCGGTGAGCGCCGTGAGCAGCGGCTCGACAACAAGGGCGATCGCATCGAGAACCGCCTGGACAACAGGGGCGATCGCATCGAGCACCGGCTCGACAAGCGCGGCGACCGCATCGAACGCCGCTACGACCGCCGTCACCCACAGGGCTGACTCTCAGCGCTGGCGGATGAACTCCGCCAGCGCTGCACCGAGCGTGTCAAGCTCACTGCCCAGCTGCATCACCACCGACACATGATTGTGGTCACGCTGGAACACGACCTCCGGACAGCGATGCTGTGACGCGACCCGTGCCGCGAACACCGCGGCGAGATGCTGGTGGAAGGGGGCCGGATCGAATTCACTGATGATGAAGAGACTGCGTGTGCGCAACCCGGCCAGCGCGGGGACGGTGGAGCGTTGCGCGTCCTGACTCGGGTCGTTGCCGAAATAGGCCCGATAATCGTGATCATCCGCATACAGATCCGGTGCATAGATGCCGGAGACCAGCACCGCGGCAGCAGCATCCGCCTTGCTGTCCGGCGTGCAACCGTGGCGTGCGAAATATCCGGCTACATGAGCCGCGCCCGCGGAATGGCCCATGAGCACGATGCGCGAAGCATCACCTCCATGGGAAGCGATATGCGTTGACAGCCAGCGCATCGCCAGATCCACATCGGCCGCACCAGCCGGCCAGGGGTGCGCGGGAGCCAGTCGGTAGGTGAGGGTCACGCCGATGAAGCCATTGCGCACCGCCCAGGCGCCGACGTTGTTGTAGAAGGGAGCGTCCTCGCCGCCCTTGTCGCCCTGCACGAAGCCACCACCATGCACATAGACCACAACCGGCCTGCCAACCCCAGTCTCCGCGGGTGCAAACGCATCGAGGCGATGGCGAGGATCCGGGCCGTAGGACAAATCCCGTTTGACGACGGCATTCACCTGCGCCGGACTCAGCGCCACTGGCACGAACAGCTCACGCGTTGCAGCGATCTGCGCCGCTGTAAAATCATCCCCCAGTGCCCGCAATCGCTGCCTGACCTCATCCATCGCTGCCCCCTGATGATCCATTGAGCCCACTTGTGTCACCATCCGCCGACATGCCCTTCAGATAGTGTCGATGGGCGACAATATCGTCCAGGCTTGTGACCCGGAGAACAACACCATGAGTACGTTCCGCACCAAATCGCTGGCTGCCATGGGGGCCCTGGCATTGCTGGCCGCCTGCAGCAAGCCGACGCCACCCGCGCCTGCCGCGGATACTGCGGCACCGGCAGAAGCGAGCACCGACTCGCTGGCCGCGCGTGAGGCTGAAGTGCAGAAGCGCGAGGCGGAACTGGCCAGTCGCGAAGCGGCGCTGGCCGACAATCAGGCTGGCAGGGACCGGGACAGGTCCGGCGGCGCATCGACTTCCAGGCCTGCGAGCAAACCGCCGGTCAGCAAGCCTTCGGGTGCCTCGGGCACGAGCACTGCCGCCGCAACGCCGCGCACGCTCATCGTGCCGGCAGGCACGCAGCTGGCACTGTCGCTGACGACGGAACTGTCCACCAAATCCACCAAGGCGGGAGATGTGGTGCGCGCTGAACTGACCAGCGATGTGCGTGTCGATGGCCAGGTGGCCATCGCAGCCGGCACCACAGTGGCCGGTCAGGTCACCAACGTGGTTTCCGGCAGCAACAAGATCGGCGGCGTGCCGTCACTTGGCATGAGCTTCGAGCGGCTGGAACTGCCGGGCGGCAAGGATGTGCCGATCAGTGGCGAGATCACGCAGCAGGGCAAGAGCGATACGGCCCGCGACACGGTGAAGATCGTCGGCGGTGCCGCGGCTGGCGCGATCCTCGGTCACCAGATCAAGGGCGGTGACAAGGGCAAGGTGCTGGGTGGCCTGCTGGGGGGTGCCATCGGTGCAGTAGCCGCGCAGAAGACAGGTACAGAAGTGCAGTTGCCGGCCGGCACCGCATTGAACATTGCACTGGCCGCGCCGGTGGAAATCACGCGCTAGAGCTGCACAGCTGCCTCCCGAGCCCGTATCAGCGCCTGCACCAACTGTAGCGCGCTCTGCGGGCTGGCCGGCAACTCATCCGGCACCGTCTTCAATGGGGTGGTGCGCTGACCCCAGCGCACCAGGTGCGCGCACCATGTGAGCCCCGCGCCGAAGGCCGGCATCAGCAGCAATGCACCGGGCCGCACCCTGCCTTGTTCCAGCGCCTCCACCAGCGCCACCGGCACCGTTGCTGCCGACATGTTGCCATAGCGCTGCACGTTCACCATCACGCGCTCCGCCGGCACTTCCAGGCGTTTGGCCACTGCCTCGATGATGCGCAGGTTGGCCTGATGGGGCACCACCAGATCCACGTCCTGGGCCAGGAAACCGTGCTTCGTCAGCACCTCGGTGGATGCCTGTGACATGCCACCGACTGCGCGCCTGAAAATCTCCGGACCATCGAACACCCAGCTGGTCACACCGACACGGCGCTGGAAATCGGCATAGCGGGCGCCCATGCCTTCGATGACGAGCGAGCCGCGCCCATCCACATCACAGCCGAGCTTCTCGCCCAGCAGTCCGGTCTCATCATCTGCAGCCTGCAGCACGATGGCGGCGCAGCCGTCGCCGAACAGCACGGCGACATTGCGATTGCTCCAATCCATGAAACGGCTGATGACCTCGCCCCCCACGACCAGAGCGTTGCGGACTACGCCGGTACGGATCAGCGCATTGGCGGTACTCCAGGCGTACAGGAAGCTGGTGCAGGCCGTGTTCACGTCCATCGCAGCCGCACGGCGCGCACCCAGCTGCAGCTGCAGCCCGGAAGCCTGGTTGGGCGCCTGGTCCTGAAAGCTGGTCGTACCAAAGACGATCAGCTCCAGTTCGGCCGGATCGAGCCCAGCCGCAGCCAGCGCGCGGCGCGCCGCCACCTGCGCCAGCTCATCCAGCCCCACATGCGAAATGCGCCGCTCCTGGATGCCGGTGCGCGTGCTGATCCATTCGTCGCTGGTGTCGAGGAACTGCGCCAGATCGGCGTTGCTCAACACGGCGGGTGGCAGACATTTGCCCCAGCCCGTGACTGCCGCGTGTCTCAATTGAGTGCTCCTGGAAGTCGCGCGCCGCAGGTGGATGCTGATTCCATTCTCAATGCCATGGCGCCGCCCGTGTGATCAGCGGCGTTGTCGCCACTGACTGCGATTGTAGTCGCTGGAGATGCCGTGACGGCGCGGCACAAAGCTGCACTGGCTGCGAAATCCAGCATTGGACAGCAGATACCAAAGTGATATCATTTAAATATCAAGTGAGGAGAAACCTATGTCCAGGGTCACCCAGCCGGCTACACACGAGCATGAAACCCGCGGCCTGCCCGGCTTTGCCATGCTGTTCTTCAATGTGCTGTGGATCATCGCTGCCGTGGCGCTGATGGTGTCCAGCGCCGTTAAGGCAGAACTGCATCCCGGCCAGATGCCCTGGGGAATACCGCTCGGCGTACTGGGTATCGCCCTCGGCTTCATCGCCTTCTTCGGCTATTTCTCCCTGCAGCCAAACCAGGCCCGCGTGCAGATCCTGTTCGGCACTTACAAAGGCACGGTACGCCGCAGTGGCTTTCACTGGGCCAATCCCTTCTATTCCCGCGGCCGTGGCGGCAGCAGCCGTGGATCGCTTGAAAACAAGGTAGCCCCGCTGTCGCAGCGTGACATCGACCGCTCCATACGTGCTGGCCTGAACCCGGCCAATTCCACCAAGCTCTCGCTGCGCGCCAACAACTTCAACAGCGAGACGCTGAAAGTGAATGACAAGCGCGGCAACCCGGTGGAGATTGCGGCGGTGGTGGTATGGCGCGTGCACGACACCGCGCAGGCCGTGTTCGATGTCGAGGACTACAAGAGCTACGTGCAGGTGCAGAGCGAAGCAGCCATCCGCGGCATTGCCAGTCGCTTCGCCTACGATCACGGCGAGCAGCACGAGCCGACGCTGCGCGGCAGCGCCGATGAAGTGGCATTGGCACTGCAGGAGGAACTGCAGGCCCGGTTGAGCAAGGCCGGTGTTGTGGTCGAAGAAGCCCGCCTCACGCATCTCGCTTATGCTCCGGAGATCGCCTCGGTAATGTTGCGCCGGCAACAGGCCGAGGCCATCGTGGCGGCGCGCCAGCTCATCGTGCAGGGTTCCGTGGGCATGGTGCAGGCCGCGCTGGCCGAACTGGAAAAGCAGAATGTGGTGAAGCTTGATGAAGAGCGCCGGGCCTCCATGGTCAGCAATCTGCTGGTCGTGCTCTGTGGCAACTCCGAGGCCACGCCCGTAATCAATGCCGGCACGCTGTACGGCTGATCGTGCCGCCGACAGAACGCAAGGCTTTCCTGCTGCGGGTGCCCGAGGACCTGTGGAAGGATCTCGAAAAATGGGCCGCCGACGATCTGCGCAGTATCAATGCGCAGATCGAATTCCTGTTGCGCCAGGCGGTGGCCGCGCGCAAGGGCGCCAACCGTTCGCGCAGGGCACCCGAATCCGACTGAAGACCGATGGCGCGTGGCGCAAGTATACTGCCGCCCCACATGCTGAAGAAGATCTCCGTCACGGAGGCGACCAGGGGGATGTACATCCACAAGCTGGAAGGCTCGTGGATGTCACACTCGTTCTGGCGCACGAAATTCCTCATCGAGGATGAGGCCACGCTCGAACAGTTGCGCAACTGTGGCGCCAGCGAGTGCTGGATCGACGTGGCGCAAGGCATCGATGTACCTGCCGCGGTGCGCGTCGAAGCAGTCGAAACACCCCCTGCCACTCCCGTCGTGCCGGCCCAACGCAGGCCCGTCGGCTTCGACGCCGAACTGAAGCAGGCTGCGCTGATCCGGGACCGCGCCGGACGCGCCGTGCGCAACATGTTCAAGGAAGCGCGCATGGGCGCGGCCATCGATGCCAACGCCTTCGTGCCGCTGGTCAACGACATCGTTGACTCGGTGCATCGTCACGGCGAGGCGCTCATCAGCCTGTCGCGGTTGAAACGCGCCGATGAATACACCTACATGCACTCGGTTGCCGTGTGCGCGCTGATGGTTTCACTGGGTCGCCAGCTCGGGCTGTCCGAGGAGGAATCGCGACTGGCGGGCATGGCCGGGCTGATGCACGACATCGGCAAGGCGGGT
>DATNCK010000042.1:0-6225 GCA_035571575.1 Steroidobacteraceae bacterium
CAGGTTCACATTCGCGGCACCGGGAATCACGATGCCCAGTGCGCCGGCATTGTCGGGCAGCAGGGCCATGTTGAAGGCGTCGCCCGAGCCGCGACCGCCGTCCAGTCCGTTGGCCTGCGTGTTGCTGGTGACGACACCGGCGCTCATGCCCACGCCGCCCGCCATGAACTGCGGCAGCTCGTTGAGCGCCTGCTCGATGGAAATGTAGGCCTTGTCTTCGATCTGCTGCTTTTCGACCGTGACCAGCGGGCTGTTGCTCTCCAGGTCCTTGCGCACGATGCGCGAGCCGGTGACCTGGATTTCCTCCAGTTGTGCGGTTTCATTCTTCTTGTCTGCAGCCGCATCGGCTGCCAGTGCAGATACCGCGAAACTTCCCGAGATTGCGGCCGCAACAGCGGCTTGCACCAGCCAGCGCTTGTCGCGCGTGCGCTCATTGTGCGCGTGGAACTTCTTGATCATCAGATTGACTCCCCAATAAAGAACAGCACTTGTTATCGAGACCGCTGCGGTCAGGACGCACAGCCGGGCGGCTCAAGCGTTCAGCCTGATTGCGCCGAGGCGTGTCGTGATGGCAACAAAGCCAATGAAATGCGACACGCCAGCAGCGCTGCCGGAAGTCTTGTTGCTGGCACCCACACTGGTCTTGACCGCGGGGGAAGGCTGGCCGGTCTGTATCGGAAAATCCAATAGCCGTACGGCGATGAGTTATCGGATTTGCCGCCGTACGAGAGTGTTGCTGCCGTTCTGCTGTTCTTGTTGGAAAAATTTTCAGCGCGCACGTTTCCGACTGTCGGAGTGCGCTTTAGTTCAGTTGAAAGAGAGAGTCAGTTCATCCGCAGCATGCGGATGGCTTCGAACAGCACGCCGCCCAGCATCACCAGCGTCGGCAGACTCGTCAGTGCAAACCCGAGACTGCGTGACTGCGGATTTTTCACGTAGCTGAAGAAGTACAGCGTGCGACCCGCCAGATACACCGCGCCCAATATCGCCGCCCAGCGTGGACTGATGAATTGCGCGAACAGCCAGATCGCCGGGATGAACACCACCAGCTGCTCCAGTGTGTTCATCTGCACGCGCATGTAACGCTCGAAGATCACATGCCCGGTGACAGCCGGCGCCTTCACCTCGTAACGACCGCGCGCACGGCTCACCGCGATGCCGAAGGCCGTGAACTGCAGCAGCGCCAGTACGATGACGATCAGCACATAAGCCATGAAAAACCCCTCTTTAATGAGCCTGAGCCGCGGAACTGGCAGAATAGCCTCCCATGAAGACGCGCGGCTATGCGCACCGCATCGACATTGCAGCCACACCTCCCAAGGTGTGGACGGGGCTGTGCGGCCCGAACCTGATCCCGCTGTGGCTGGGGGCCGATGCGCGCATCAGGCCGCAGCAGGGTGGAAGCTGGTCGGGCACTCTCGCGCCCGGCCTGCCGCGCGAAGCCATGATCGATGTGTTCGATCCGCCACGCCGGCTGCGCCTCATCTACCTGCCGCCACCGCAGCTGCCCGTGTTTGACGGCGCCGTGGTCGACGACGTGCTGCTCGAAGGTGAGGGCGATCACACCATCGTGCGGTTGCTGTGTTCCGGCGTGCCCGACTCGCCCGAGTGGAGCGGGTATTACGCCAAGTTGCGTGTGGCGGCCGAACGTTCACTGACGCGGCTGCGGGTGCTGGTGGAGCAGCGCGAGCGCATGACAGCTCCAGCCAAGGCGCCATGATCCCCTTTATCGTACGAATGGCCATTTCGGCGCTGGGACTGTGGCTGGCCACGGTGATGGTCGGTGGCCTGCACATCACGGATCCGGGCACGCTGGTGCTGGCGGCCTTGTTGCTGGGCGTCTGCAATGCCGTGGTGAAGCCCGCACTGATCCTGCTGACGCTGCCGGCGACGGTGCTCTCCATGGGCCTGTTCCTGCTGGTGATCAATGGCGCAGTGCTGGCGCTGGTGGCCTGGATGCTGCCGGGCTTCACCATTGCCGGCTTCGGT
Source organism: Steroidobacteraceae bacterium (assembly GCA_035571575.1). Taxonomy (GTDB): domain Bacteria; phylum Pseudomonadota; class Gammaproteobacteria; order Steroidobacterales; family Steroidobacteraceae; genus ZC4RG30. Next base: position 1,990 of record DATNCK010000042.1, read on the forward strand.
TCGGCGGTGCTGGGTGCGTTGATCGTCAGCATCACCAGCCTGTTCGCCTCGGCGGCTATTCGCTAGCGCGCGGCCTGTGATGCGGCCGCGTCGATGCGCGTCGGCCAGTTGACCATCAGCACGCCGCCGAGAATCACCGCCGCGCCCAGCATTTGCATTCCGCTCATGCGTTCGCCCAGGCCTACGTAGCCCACCACCGAGGCCAGCGCCGGATTCACATAGCTGTACGTGCCCACCTGTGCCGGAGTGGCATGCCGGGCCAGCCAGCCGTAGGCCAGATACGCCAGGCAGGCGCTGAACACCACGAGATAGGCCAGTGCCAGCAGGCCGGTGCGTGACCACCTCCACTCGTGCACCTCACCTAGCAGCGTTCCTGCAAGCGTCATCCATAGGCTGCCAAGCAGCATCTGTGAACCCATCAGCGCGAACAGATCGATCTGCAGGCTGTGGTTGCGCATGTAGATGGTGCCCAGCGACCAGACCACGCAGGCCAGCAGCATGGCCAGCTGCGGCAGCAATGGTGTGGATGCGGCGGTCGAGGATGCGGCGGAGGGCGCGATCAGCAGTGCCGTGCCCGCGAAGCCGATCGCCAGCCCGAAGACCTCGCGCGCCGAGGGCCGATGTGCGCGCGCGCCGAACAGGCCGAACACCACGATCCACAGGGCACAGGAGGCATTCAGCAGTGCGCTGGTATTGGATTGCACCCACTGCATCGCCCACACCTGCAGTCCATTGCAGATCGCGATGCCCAGCAGTGACATCACCACCAGGTGATGCCATTGGCCTTTGAGCTGCGCGGGACGAAAGCCGCGCCAGAACGCCACGGACATCAGCACCGTGCCGCTGATCAGAAAGCGGGCTCCGGCAAACAGCAGCGGTGGCAGATGCAGCACGCCCACGCGCGTGGCCATGTAGCTGGTGCCCCAGATGAGATAGACGGCGGCGAGACACAGCACCAGCAGGCGGCGATGCCGCGCCTCGGGCGTCATGGCGATGCGTTGCGCCTACGCGCCGGCGCCATCGCGGGCGTTGTCGAGCGCAGCCCAGCGCCGCAGCAGCGGCCACAGGATGAGCAGCAGCGCCGCGGCCGCCGCGGCCACGCCGAACATGCGCAAGAAATACGCGGACCACGCGGCGCCGTTCGCATCCTGACCCAGATCCCCTGCAAGTCGGCTGGCAAACAGATTACCCATCGCGAGACTGGTGAACCACAGGCCCATGCCCTGGCCCGCGAAGCGACGCGGCACCAGGCGCGTGGTGGCGCTCATGCCCACCGGGCTCAGGAACAATTCACCGATCACGTGCGAGAGATAGGCCATGACCAGCCAGACGGGACTGGCGCCGTGTCCGCTGCCCAGGGCTTTCGCGCCGCCCACCATGATGAGAAAGCCGAGCCCCATGCCGGCCACACCCACGGCGAACTTGGCGATCACCGACACGCGGACATTGCGCGCATCCAGTCGCGTCCACACGAGGGCCAGCAGCGGCGCGCAGGTGAGCACGAACACCGCCTGCACCGACTGGAACCATCCGGCCGGAAATTCATAGCTGCCGATGAATCGATCGGTGAAGCGCTCGGCAAACAATGTGAGCGACGAGCCGGCCTGCTCATAGCCGGCCCAGAACAGTGTGCTCGCAGCCACCAGCACCATGAGCACGAACACGCCCTTCTTTTCCGGACTCGTGAGCTTCGCGAACAACAGCAGCCACAGGAAATAAGCCAGTACACCCAGCGCCATCACCTGGATGGCGCGACCCTGCAGCACCACCGGCGACACGCTGATCACACCGCTCCACACCACCGCAACGAGCACCACCACCACGCCCACCATGGTCCACATGATGGTGTTGTTGCGGCGCGCGGTTTCTGGCCGCGCGCCCGGAGGCAGGAGACCGACATCGCCCAGCCGGTGGCGGGTGCGCAGGAATCGTTCCAGACCGAAGGCCATGCCCACCGCTGCGGCGCCAAAGCCCACATGCCAGCCATAAGTCTGCGCCAGCCATGCGACCACGATGGGACCGAAGGTCGCACCGATGTTGATGGCCATATAGAAGAGCGTGAACGCCGCATCACGCCGCGTTTCACTGCCATGCTGCACGGCGCCCACCATGGCGCTGACATTGGGCTTGAGCAGTCCGGTGCCGAGCACGATCACCGTGAGTCCAATCAGGAATTCGGGCAGCGCCGGCGCGAAGGCCAGGATGATGTGACCGATCATGATCAGCGTGCCGCCGCAGAGGATGGCCCGCTGCGCGCCAAGCACGCGATCTGCCAGCCAGCCGCCAGGGATGGACATGATGTACACGCCGGCGGTGTACAGGCCGTAGATCGCCGCGGCGGTCTTGTCATCGAGGCCCATGCCGCCGGTCTGCACCTGCGCCACCAGGAACAGCAGCAGGATGGCGCGCATGCCGTAGTAGCTGAAGCGCTCCCACAGCTCCGTGAAGAACAGGGTCGAGATGCCAGCCGGCTGGCCGAAGAAACCGCGCGCGGCCGGTGCGGCGCTCGCAGTCTCGTTGCTCATCAGGCTGCGTCGCCCGCGTTCGAGGAATTCGCAGCGGCGCTGCGCGAGCGCTTCATGACGCGCGCCATCAGCACGCCGCCCTCATACAGCAGCCACATGGGGATGGCCATCATGCACTGTGACAGGGGGTCGGGCGGCGTCATGATCGCGGCGACCACGAAGATACCGATGATCACGTAACCGCGAGCCTGCGACAGTTTCTCCACCGGCACCAGCCCGGTCAGCGTGAGCAGCACCACCACCACAGGCACTTCGAAAGCCACGCCGAACGCGAGGAACAGAGTCAGCGCGAAATCCAGGTAACTGTTGATGTCGGGCATCATCTGCACGCCCAGCGGTGTGCTGTGGCTGAAGAACTTGAACGCCATCGGAAACACGAAGTAGTACGCGAAGGCCGCGCCGACGTAGAACAGCACGATGGCGGAAACCAGCAGCGGCACCGCAAAACGCTTTTCCTTGCGATACAGCCCGGGCGCGACGAAGGCCCAGATCTGATACAGCACGAAAGGCATCGCGACGAACAGTGCAAAGAAGAACGACAGCTTGAAAGGAGTGCCGAAAGGCGACATGACCGTGGTGGCGATCAGCGAGCTGCCCTTTGGCAGCTGTGCCAGCAAGGGCCTGGCGAGCGCCTCGAAAAGTTCGTTGCGGTAGATCGCCGCCGGCACAAACACCACGAATACCGCCAGAAATGCGCGCACCAGCCGATCGCGCAGCTCCAGCAGATGCGAGATCAGCGTGCCTTCCTTGAGGTTTTCCTTGTTCTTGGCGTCTTCGCTCATGGGCTATGCGGCGCTGCTGCCCTTGGACTGGTCGGAGTGGTTCGCTGCGGCAGGTTCATCCGCGGACGGTGTCGCGGGCATTGGCGCTGCGCCGGCGGCGTGCGCATGCGAGTAGGTATCGTCGCCAGGCTGCGGAACACTGGGTGGAGTGGGAGGGGCCGCAGGTGGTTCGGCGTAGGGATAAGAACCGTAGGGATAGTTTTCGCCCGCTTCGGATGCCGGTTCATTGCTGGCCACCGGCGCTCCGGTCAGCTCCGGAATGGGCGCCGGGGTGGAGGCTGGGCTTGTGTGTTTGTTGTCCGAAGCCAGATTGTCGAGGTCGATCTCGCTTTCCAGCTGCTCGCGAAACTGGCGGGCCATGCCGCGGGCCTTGCCCACCCACTTGCCGATCTTGCGTACCAGTGCCGGCATCCGCGTGGGACCCAGCACGATGAGCGCAACGGCAAAAATCACCACCAGCTCGGAAAAATCCACCCCGAACATAGCGGCGACTGAAAGGGGTCAGGCGTGCAGGCAGCCCGTCGGGCTCAGGCCTGACGATCCTGGTTGTTGGTCGAACCCGTAGTCGAGGTGCTGGTGGGCTTGACCTCCGGGAACTCGGCGTCAGAGCTGGAATGCTTCAGCTGCTTGGCCGCCTTCTCGCCGTCGGTCTCACCCTCGTTCATCGCCTTTTTGAAGTTGCGGATGGCCGAGCCGACATCGCTGCCAACGGAGCCGAGTTTCTTGGTGCCGAACACCAAAATGACGATGCCAAGGACGATCAGCCAGTGCCAGATGCTAAGTGAACCCATGGAGGTGCTCCGTTAACCCCAAAAAGCCTTGCCAAGACCGCGCCTTGCCAAGACCCACGATAATAAGACATGGCTGCCGTGAAAGGTTCGGATTACAGCGATGTCGGCAAGTTACGTAACATGGAGGTTGAAGGTCAC
>DATNCK010000043.1:0-5054 GCA_035571575.1 Steroidobacteraceae bacterium
TTCAGTTCGTCGTCGTAGTACATCGACATCACCAGTCGCTCACGTTCGGGCAGCCCGGCGATGGCTTCGGCGACGGATTCACGCAGCGCGCCGCTCTCGGTCTCGAGCAGCGGATCGGCGTCGCGATCGGCCACGTCATGCGTGTCGTTGCTGTCATCCATGCTCGAGAGCTGGCAGGCCAGCGAGTCCTGCAGCACGCGGTGGTATTCCTCGAGGGAAATGCCCATGGCCTGTGCGATTTCTGCATCACGAGCTTCGCGGCCGGCCTTGTTCTCGATAGTGCGTATGGCGGTGGCAGCCTCGCGTGCCTTGCGATGCACGGAGCGCGGCGCCCAGTCCTGTTTGCGCAGTGCATCGATCATGGCGCCGCGGATGCGGATGCCGGCATAAGTCTCGAAGCTTGCGCCACGGTCCGAAGCATAGTGCGCGGCAGCTTCGAGCAGCCCAATCATGCCCGCCTGGATGAGGTCATTGACCTCGACGCTGGGCGGCAATCGTCCTGCCAGGTGGTACGCGATGCGCTTGACGAGCTCGGCATGACGCGCGACCAGCGCATCTGCCGAACCGCCCGCACCGAGTGCCTGATAGGCGTTGACTGGACTCATCGTACGGCCTCCAGTCGCGGCACGGGCGGCAGCAGGCGTTCGATGAAGAATTCCACATTGCCACGCGGACCGGTGGCGGCGGGCCACTTTTCGGTCTGGCGCGCCAGGCGAACGAAAGCCCGCGCTGAGGCACTGGACGGATAGGCCTTGACCACGCAGCGCTGCTCGCGGATGGCGGCGCGCACGAAGCTGTCTTCGGGAATCTCGCCGGCGTATTCGAGCACGACGTCGAGAAAGCGATTGGCCACGCGCTCGAGCTTGCGGTACAGCGCCTCACCCGCGCCCTGCGCAGGCGACATGTTGGCGAGGATGCGGAAGCGGCGCACGCCATGATCGCGATGGAGCACTTTGATGAGCGCGTAAGCGTCGGTGAGGGACGCCGGTTCATCGCGCAGCACCACCAGTACCTGCTGTGCCGCCTGACAGAACTGGCGCACACCATCGGCGATGCCGGCTGCGGTGTCGACGATCAGCACGTCCAGACCGGCGGTCAGATGACTGAAAGCCTGCACCACTCCCAGGTGCTCGGCAGTCGACAGACTGGCCATGCGTGCCACGCCGGAAGCGCCCGGCAGCACCTTGAAACCCTGCGGCGCGTCGATCACCGCTTCTTCCAGTGTGCAGCGACCATCGAGCACGTGTTCGAGCGTGACCTTCGGCGCAAGACCCAGCAGCACATCGACATTGGCAAGACCCAGGTCGCCGTCGAACAACATGACGCGCTTGCCCTGTTCGGTGAGCGCAGTGGCCAGATTCACGGCCACACTGGTCTTGCCCACACCGCCCTTGCCGCCAGTGACCGCGATCACCTGCACGGGATCGGGCCGCACGGCCGAGCGGATGCCTGCAGTCTGCGCGGCGTCGAACTTACCGGAACGCATGCGCCACCTTGCCGAACTTGCGGGCCAGCAATTCATCACCCACCGTGGCATCGTTGGACTGCGCCAGATACACGGCGCGGGCCACGAGCTGGTGCGCGCGCGCGGGCGCCAGATCCTCGGGAATTCTCGGGCCTTCGGCCACGTAGCTCACTGGCAGCTGCGCCACGGCCAGCGCCGACAGCGCGCCACCGAGGCTCGCGGCCTCATCGATCTTGGTGAGCACTACCGCGGCAGGCTGAAACACGGCGAAGCGCTGCACGGCTTCGTCCAGCACGGCCGATTGCGCGCCGGCCGAAAGGGTCAGCCATACCTTCGCGCCGATCTGCGCAACCACATTGTTCAGTGCCGTGGCGCGTGCCTCGAGCGCCGTATCGCGCGGACTGATGCCGGCGGTGTCAATGAGTACCAGCCGCGCGCCAGACAGGCGCCCTAGCAGCGCGGGTAATGCCTCGGCACTTTCCAGCGCATAGCATTCGACGCCGAGCAGGCGACCCAGGACGCGCAGTTGTTCATGCGCGCCGAAACGTTGATCGTCCAGCGACACCAGCGCGATGTCGCGCGGTCCGTGGCGCATCACCCAGCGCGCCGCCAGCTTGGCGATGCCGGTGGTCTTGCCCACACCGGTGGGACCGACGAAGGCCACGCGGCCACCATTGTCGAGCAGATCATCGCCCGTCACCTTCAGGCGCCGCGACAGATGCGCGAGCACGCGGCGCTGCGCGTCGTCCAGGCCGATGCCATCGGGCAGCTCGCCCAGCAGTTCTGCGGCGAGAGGCGCAGCCAGGCCCATGGTGGTCAGTTCTTTCAGCAGCTCGGCCGCAGCGGGTGCGCGGCGCGTCAGATCATTCCAGGCCAGCTGCGAGAGCTGCCATTCCAGCAGATGACGCATCGATCGCAGTTCATCGCCAACGCGCGGATCAGGCGCGGAGGTAGCGGAAACGGCGGGTGCAGCACCAGGCGCGGCGCCCGCGGCACTGGCCAGCAGCGCAGCGAATGGGCTGGGCTGCGCAGCTTCGACCTGCACCGGCTGCGCGATGGTTTGCGTGGTGGCGAAGGCCGTGGCGGTGGCCTCGATTGCTGTCGGGGCCTGCGAATCCAGGGCCACGGTGACTTCAACGCCTTCGGGCAGATGACGCGTCGAGAGAATGACGGCATCGGGCCCCTGCTCTTCGCGCACCTTGCGTAGCGCGCTGCGCATGTCTTTGGCGTTGTAGGTCTTGATGTTCATGGTCATCCTGCGTCGTCGTTATCGGCCCACCGCGGTCACCAGGCGAACGCGGCGGTTGTCGGGGATTTCATTCCAGGCCAGCACCTGCAGGCCGGGCACGCCGGCGCGCACGAAGCGCGCCAGGGTCTGCCGCAGTGACGGCGGCACCAGCAGCACGGCCGGTTCGCCCATCATTTCCTGGCGGCGGGTGGTTTCGCTGAGGCGCTGCTGCAGGCGTTCGGCGAGACCGGGTTCGAGGCCCGGGCCGTTGCCGCCCGCGCCATTCAGCGAACCCTGCAGCAGCTGCTCAAGGTCACCTTCCAGCGTGATCACGGGCAATTCGTCTTTCAGACCGGCAATGTCCTGCACAATCTGGCGGCCCAGCGCAACGCGCACCTGCGCCTGCAGCACGGCAGGATCCTGCGTGCGCGGTGCATGTTCGGACAGCGCTTCGAGAATGGTGCGCATGTTGCGCACCGGCACGCGCTCGGACAGCAGGCCCTGCAGCACGCGCACCAGGGTGCTCATCGGCATGAGCTTCGGTACCAGATCTTCCACCAGTTTGGGCGAGCTCTTCGCCAGCGCATTCAGCAGTTGCTGCACTTCCTCGTGACCGAGCAGCTCGTGCGCATGCGTCTGGATCAGATGACTCAGATGCGTGGCGATGACGGTGCTGGGATCCACCACGGTGTAGCCCAGCGTCTGCGCATGATCGCGCGCCGAGGGTTCGATCCACACCGCTTCCATGCCGAAGGCCGGATCAGTGGTCTCGATGCCACTGACCTTGCCGAACACCTTGCCCGGGTTGATGGCCAGGTCGCGGTCGGGATAAATCACGCCTTCACCGATGGGCACGCCTGCGAGATTGATGCGGTAGACGGTAGGTGCGAATTCGAGGTTGTCGCGGATGTGCACCGGCGGCACCAGGAAGCCCAGCTCGTTGGTCAGCTTGCGGCGTACGCCGCGCACCCGGGCCAGCAGATCGCCGCCCTGGTTGGCATCCACCAGCGGCACGAGCCGGTAACCGACTTCGAGACCGAGCAGATCGACGGGCCGTACATCTTCCCAGGAGAGTTCGCGGGATTCGGGCGGCACCACTGGCGCCACTTCTGGAACGACGGCCGCAGCCGCCGCTACGCGCGCGGCTTCCGCCGCCGCCTTGTTCTGCAACATCCGGGCGCCGCCCGCGCACAGCCCCGCGATGCCGAGGAATGCCATGTTCGGCATGCCGGGAATCAGGCCCATCACACCGATGATGCCCGCCGCGACATACAGCGCCTTGGGCTGACCGAACAGCTGCTTGCCGATTTCCCCACCCATGTCCTGCGACTTGGACATGCGCGTGACGATGATGGCCACCGCCGTGGACAGCAGCAGCGCGGGCAGCTGTGCCACCAGGCCATCACCGATGGTGAGCAGCGTGTAGGTGCGCGCCGCATCGCCAGCGGACATGTCATGCGCCATCACGCCGATGGCGAGGCCGCCGATCATGTTCAGCGCGAGGATCATCAGGCCCGCGGTGGCGTCGCCGCGGACGAACTTGCTGGCACCGTCCATGGAACCGTAGAAGTCGGCTTCGGCGCGCACTTCATAGCGGCGCACGCGGGCTTCTTCCTGCGTGATCAGGCCGGCGTTCAGATCGGCATCGATGGCCATCTGCTTGCCGGGCATGGCGTCCAAGGTGAAACGCGCGGTCACTTCCGAGATGCGGCCCGCGCCCTTGGTCACCACCACGAAGTTGATGATGGTGAGGATGACGAACACCACCACGCCGACGGCGTAGTTGCCGCCGACCACGAACTCACCGAACGATTGAATCACCTTGCCCGCGGCGGCGCCGCCGGTATGGCCGTGCATCAGCACCACGCGAGTCGAGGCCACGTTCAGGGCCAGGCGCAGCAAGGTGGCCAGCAGCAGCACGCTGGGGAACACACCGAACTCCAGCGGACGCGGCACGTAGAACACCGCCATCAGCACGATCAGCGACAGCGCGATGTTGAAGGTGAAGAGGATATCGAGGGCCAGCGGCGGCAGCGGCAGCACCACCATGGCAAGCACGGCCAGGATGCCGATCGGCACGCCGATGCCGCTCTTCAGAAGATCCTTGATTGTGAAAGGCTGGGCCATTTTTCGTTAAGCGTCCGGCATGTCGATCTTAGGCAACGCCGGCAGGCTGGCGTGGTCGCGCTGGGCCGCCCGGAGCTGGAAGATGTAAGTCAGCACCTGGGCGACGACCACATACAGGTCCGCCGGAATCTCGTCACCGATCTCTACGTTGCGATGCAAGGCCCGGGCCAGTGGCGGCGCCTCGAAAATCGGCACCTTGTGTTCGGAAGCTACTTCACGGATTCGGGCCGCCAT
>DATNCK010000044.1:0-3684 GCA_035571575.1 Steroidobacteraceae bacterium
GGCCCTGGGGGTCCGCAACATCGCCGGCTACAACCGCAAGGTGCGTGACGCCAATGAGGCCGGCAAGCCCATCAAGGATCCGGTGATGATGCAGTACGCCTCAACCGATCCCACCTTCGACCAGAAACTGATCCCGGATCTGGCGCCGCTGCCCTACATCGTCGTCATCATCGACGAACTCGCCGACCTGATGATGATCGTGGGCAAGAAGGTGGAGGAGTTGATCGCGCGGTTGGCGGGGAAGGCGCGCGCTTCGGGCATCCATCTCATTCTCGCCACGCAGCGCCCGTCGGTGGATGTGATCACGGGCCTCATCAAGGCCAATATCCCCACGCGCATCGCGTTCCAGGTTTCCGCGAAGGTGGATTCGCGCACCATTCTCGACCAGGGCGGCGCCGAATCGCTGCTGGGGCACGGCGACATGCTGTACCTGCCGCCGGGCACTTCGGTACCGAATCGCATCCACGGCGCCTTCGTGTCGGATGAAGAAGTGCATCGCGTGGTCAATGCACTGAAGACGGCTGAGCCGCCGAATTACATCGAGGAAGTGCTCTCCGGTCCGTCCGCAGCCATTCCTGGCATCAGCGGCGAGGAGGGAACCGGCATGCCCGGCGGCGATGCCGAACAGGATGCGTTGTATGACGAAGCGGTGAAAATCGTGATCAGCGAGCGCAAGCCTTCGATTTCCTATGTGCAGCGGCGTCTGAAGATCGGTTACAACCGGTCGGCGCGATTGCTCGAAGCGATGGAGGCGGCGGGTGTGGTAGGCCAGCTGCAGCCAAATGGATCACGCGAAGTCCTCGTCCCGGGCGGTCAGGGCGGTGAGAATTGACCCGTATGTCGATGGCTGGTACTCCAGTAAGGATGCGGACTGGCTGGCGCCTTGTAGTGGCTTGCCTGGGTCTGGCATTGATGTGGCCAGCCGTGCAGGCCGCTGATGCCACACCCACGGCGCTCGACGCCTACCTGAAGGGCTTGAGCACCTGGGAAGCGAAGTTCACGCAGACCGTGCTCGACACCAAGGGCAAGCACGTAGGCGAGGGCCGCGGCCGGCTGACCATCGTGCGGCCGGGCAAATTCCGCTGGGAATCGGCGCCCGATGGTGCGGCCGATGCTGTGCAGCTGCTGGTCGCCGACGGCCTCAATCTGTGGTTCTACGATCGTGATCTGGAGCAGGTCACGGTCAAGCCGCAGCAGCAGGCGTTGCCGCAGTCTCCCGCCATGCTGTTGGCAGGCGGAGCCGATCTGCGCTCTGCATTCCGTGTGAAGGCGGACGCAAAGCGTGATGGCCTGGACTGGGTGGTGGCGCAGCCCAGCGATGCGCAGTCGGATTTCCGCGAGGCGCGTTTCGGCTTCAGCGGCAACGAGCTGCAGCGCCTGACGGTGATCGACAAGCTCGGCCAGCGCTCCACGCTCACTTTCACGGATGTGAAGCGCAATGCCAACGTCGACGCCGCGCTGGTTTCCTTCTCAGTGCCGAAGGGCGCGGACCTCATCGGTCAGCCACTGAAGCCGTGAATCCCGTGCTGGTTCCCGAGCTGCGCTATCGCCGGCTGTGGTTGTGCGCGGGCCTTGTACTGGCAGCCATCATCGCGTTATTGAGTCTGCTGCCCGGCAAGGATCTGCCGGAACTGCATTTGTGGGACAAACTCGAGCACACGCTGGCGTATGTGGCGCTGGGCTTCTGTTTCGGCAGTATCGTCGTGCGTCGCGACTTCCTCTGGCTGGGGCTGACGCTGGTGGCTTTCGGCGGCGCCATCGAATTGATCCAGGGCCATGTGGGTCGCGATGCGGAGTGGGGTGACCTGCTGGCAGATGCCATCGGTACTACCGTGGGCCAGCTGCTGGCGCTGACTCCTTTGGGTCGCTGGCCGCACTGGTTCGAGGCGCTGCTGCCGGGACGACGGGAGTGAGCGAGCCGCTGCGGCCACTGGCTGATCGCATGCGACCGCAATCCATCGACGAAGTTGCCGGCCAGCAGCATCTGCTCGCGCCCGGCCGCGCTTTGCGTGCGGCTCTGGAACGCGGACAGTTGCATTCGATGATCCTCTGGGGTCCGCCGGGCACTGGCAAGACCACGCTGGCGCGATTGTTCGCACGCACCGTGGATGCGGAGTTTCTCGCCCTGTCAGCCGTCATGGCCGGCGTGAAGGACATCCGCGCCGCCGTGGAGCAGGCGCGGCAATGGCGTGAGCAGGGTCGTGCGACAGTGCTGTTTCTCGATGAGGTGCACCGCTTCAACAAGGCGCAGCAGGATCTGTTCCTGCCCTTCGTCGAGGACGGCACCATCGTCTTCATCGGCGCCACCACCGAGAATCCATCCTTCGAAGTGGTCAGCGCGCTGCTGTCGCGGGCGCGCGTATACGTGCTGAAGCCTCTGACCGCCGCGGATATTCAATCCGTGCTGGTACGTGCGATCGGTGACGCTGAACGCGGCCTCGGCGGACGCGGGCCGGGCGGCGGCAACATCACCGTGGATTCCGACGCCATGCAGGCACTGGTCGCCGCGGCCGATGGCGATGCGCGCCGTGCACTGGGCACGCTCGAAACCGCCGCTGATCTGGCTGCGAACGGACATGTCACCGCGCAGACCATTCAGGACCTGTCCGCCGGTACACGCCGCCGTTTCGACAAGGGCGGCGACCAGTTCTACGACCAGATCTCGGCGCTGCACAAGGCCGTGCGCGGCAGCGATCCGGATGCCGCGCTGTACTGGTTCGCGCGCATGATCGACGGGGGCTGCGATCCGGCCTATCTCTCGCGGCGCATCACTCGCATGGCCGTGGAAGACATTGGACTCGCAGATCCCCGGGCGCTGCCGATGGCCCTCGAAGCTTGGGAGGCTTACGAGCGTCTGGGCAGCCCGGAAGGCGAGCTGGCGCTGGCGCAATGCGTGGTATTCCTCGCCGTGGCTCCCAAGAGCAATGCCGTTTACAGCGCTTTTGGCGCTGCGCGCGAGGATGTGGCGAAGTACGGATCACTCGATGTGCCCGCACGCTTTCGAAGCGCAGCGACCCGCCTGATGAAGGAGCTCGGTCACGGCGAAGGCTACCGCTACGCCCATGACGAATCCGACGGCTATGCCGCCGGCGAGCGCTACCTGCCGGATGAAATGCCGGACCGGCGCTATTATTCGCCGGTGCAGCGGGGCTTCGAGATCCGCATCGCCGAGGCTATGGCACGGCGCCGCGCACTGGATGACGAAAAGAAAGAACAGGACAGGAAGCACAAGTGATCGACCCGAAACTGCTACGTAGTTCGCCCGATGCCGTGGCTGCCAATCTGGCGCGCCGCGGCTTTCGGCTCGATGTGCAGGCGCTGGCGGCGCTGGAAGAACGTCGCAAGAGCGCACAGATCGATGCCGACCGCGTGCGTGCGGAGCGCAATGCCATCGCGAAACAGGTGGGCATGGCGAAGGGCAAGGGTGAAGATGCCGCACCGCTCATTGCCCGCGGCGAGCAGCTCGCGCAACAGCTGGGGGCCGCCGAGGCGGCCATCAATTCAGTGCAGGCGGAACTCGACACACTGCAGCTGGGGCTTCCCAACCTGCTGCAGGATGCCGTGCCCGATGGCGCCGAAGAAGCGGCCAACGTCGAGGTTCGCCGCTGGGGCACACCACGCGAGTTCTCCTTCAAGCCACGCGATCATGTGGAACTGGGCGAGGGCCTGGGGCGGGGCATGGAT
>DATNCK010000045.1:0-3527 GCA_035571575.1 Steroidobacteraceae bacterium
CCAGGCGCGGCAGATACCCCGAGTGATCCAGGTGCGCATGAGTCAGGATCACTGCATCCAGACTTCCCGGTGGCACGGGGAACGGTTCCCAGTTGCGCAGGCGCAGCTGCTTGTAGCCCTGGAACAGCCCGCAATCCACCAGTACTTGCGTCGCGCCGTGCTGAACCAGATAGCGCGATCCGGTGACCGTGCCAGTGGCACCCATGAACCCAAGCGTCACGCTACCTGCTCCGATCTCGATGGATGTGACCCCGACCATAGCGCCGGGGCAGGCGCGAACGCATACGTACTTACACGCATCAAAGGGCGGGAACTGCGGATGGGCCGCTTCGGCTGCAGCGCGCATCATGCCAATGCGTCAACGCAGTGCAGGGAGTCCGTATGCGAACTACATCGATCCGTGGTGGCAGACCGATCATGGCGCTGCTGTGCGCGACGGGACTTGCCCTGTCTGGACTGAATCCGGCGCAAGCCGAGGATCTTTCAACATCCTCCGGCGCGCAACTCTTCAAGCACTACTGCGCCAGCTGTCATGGCAAGAACGGAACGGGCGACGGTCCCGTAGCGCCATTCTTCAAACTGCTGCCGCCGGATCTGACGCAGATCGCACGGCGTAGCGGCGGCACATTCCCGGGTGAGCGTGTACGTCGCATCATCGACGGTCGTGAGGGTGTACCACCCCACGGCACACGCGAAATGCCGGTCTGGGGCCTGGAGTTCGCCATGACCTCACCCGATGCGGCTACAGGAAGAGCTGCGGCAGATGCCAGCATCGACCGACTCGTCCAATACCTCAAATCCATTCAGAAGTAGACCGCTCACCTCTGCGACACCGTCGGAGTTCCCATCATGAACGCTGATACAACCGCCACAATGGCGACGCTGCGCGATGGCACTCAAGTGCTGGTGCGGGCCCTGCGCAAGCAGGACCTCGAGCTGGAGCGCAGATTCATCGAGGCGCTGTCGCCGCAATCCCGCCGCTATCGCTTCCTGTGCGCCGTAGGCACGGCTAATGAGGCGCTGCTGAAGAAACTCACCGATCTGGATGCGCAGCGCGATGCCGCGTTGATTGCAGTGGTGGACGACGGCGGTACAGCGCGTGAGATAGGTATCGCGCGCTTCTGCGGCGCGGACTTGGGAAAAGCGGAGGTGGCTGTCACCGTCGCGGATGATTGGCAGCACAAGGGACTGGGCACCCTGCTGCTGACGCGACTGATCGACGTGGCCAAACAGCACGGGGTACATGAGCTGTACTCCTTTGATTCCGCCAGCAACCAGCCCATGCGCCAGTTCGCCGCAGACATGGGGTTTCAGCGCAGAACCGACCCCGAAGACGCCACGCAGGTGATCTATACCCTGTCGCTCGCCGAGTCGCAGTCCGCTGAACAGCGTCAGTCCGTGTGATCTTCGTGCCGGCGGCGACCAGTTCTGCCGAGGTCGATAGTCCGTACTGGAGCCGCCCACAGGCCGATCTACTCAGCGAACTTGCCAGCGGATCTGGTGGCTTGGGCGCAACCGACGCTCAGGCGCGCCTGAAGCAATACGGAGCAAATGCTCTCAAGGAGCAGCACCGCACCTCCGGGGTACGCATCCTGTTCCGCCAGCTCCGAAGCCCGCTGGTCCTGCTCCTGTTGGCCGCCGCCGTCATTGCGGGCGTAATCGGTGATCACACCGAGATGGTTCTGATCACACTGATCGTCTCGGCATCCTCGTGTCTCGGCTTCGTGCAGGAGTACAGGGCTTCCTCCGCCGTCCAGGCGCTGCGCCGGCGTCTTGGCATCAGCTGCAAGATCTGGCGCGAAGGGCGACTCACCGTCGTGCCCAGCGAAGACATTGTTCCCGGGGATGTGATTGAACTGTCCGCCGGCAGCCTCATTCCGGCGGATGGTGTCGTACTGAAATCCCGCGACTGCTTCGTCGTGCAGTCCTCACTCACGGGTGAAAGCGTCCCGGTGGAAAAGCTGGCCGCGCCCACATCGCCGCAAGCTGCCATGCCGGCGCGAACCAACGCGCTGTTCATGGGTACGTCGGTGCGCAGTGGCACGGCCACCATGCTGACTGTCAAAACAGGACAGAAGACGGCCTTTGGCCAATTGGCCCAGCGGTTGAAGACCCGCCCTCCGGAGGGTGACTTCGAGCACGGAATCCGCCGATTCAGCGCGCTGCTCACCCAGTTCGTCCTGGTCCTCACGGTAGCCGTGATGGGAATGAACCTGCTGCTGGCGCGCCCCGCACTTGAATCTCTGCTGTTTGCCATTGCCCTGGCGGTGGGCATCACACCGGAACTGTTGCCGGCGATTGTGACGTTCACGCTGGCGCGCGGCGCACGCCTGTTGTCGGTCAAGGGTGTTTTGGTGCGCCGACTCGCCTCGATTGAGGATCTGGGTGGCATGACGGTACTGTGTTCGGACAAGACCGGAACGCTGACCGTTGGCGCCGCAGGCCTTGCCGGTGCCATCGATGCCGAGGGCTGCGCCTCGACGCGGGTGTTGGAGCTGGCGCTGACGAATGCCAGGCTGCAGACGGGTCTTGCAAATCCCCTCGATGACGTGTTGATCGCCGCCAGCCCAAGCACCGGTGCTATGCCCGTCAAGGTGGACGAGTTGCCTTACGACTTCCTGCGCAAATGCATGAGCGTCGCGGTGGCGCGCGATCCGACGATGGGCTTTGAAACCATCACCAAGGGTGCCGCGCCGAACATCATTGGCATCTGCACGTTCATCCGATCCCGATCGGGAATCGAACCACTGACAGGCGAGGCACGAGCGCTGCTGCTGTCGCTGCAGCAGCGGCATGCCGGGGAAGGCCGGCGTGTACTCGCCCTCGCCAGCCGCATCGGCCCCACACCGGTGGCGATCGAATCCGACATGGTGTTTGAAGGGCTGCTGCTGTTCGAGGATCCGGCCAAACCCGGAATCGTCGCCACGGTGGAAGAGCTGCGTTCGCTGGGTGTGCGTCTCAAGATCATCACCGGCGACAATCAGCACACCGCGCGCCATGTCGCGGTCGCCATCGGCATGCCCAACCCGGAGCTTCTGACCGGCAGCGAAATTCAGCAGCTGCGTGATGAGGCGCTGTGGCAGAAGGCCGAGCGCACCGATGTCTTCGCCGAGGTCGATCCCAACCAGAAGGAGCGGATCATCCTGGCGTTGCGCAAGGTGGGCAATGTCGTGGGCTATCTGGGAGATGGCATCAATGACGCGCCGGCCCTGCAGGCTGCGGACGTCGGCATCTCCGTCGACGGCGCGGTGGATGTGGCCAAGGAGTCCGCCGACATCGTACTGCTGGAGCACGACCTGTCGGTGCTGAACGGCGGCATACGTCAGGGTCGCCGTACCTTTATCAACACGCAGAAGTACATCCTCTCCACCACGAGTGCCAACTTCGGCAACATGCTGAGCATGGCCGCAGCCTCGGCGTTCCTGCCTTTCCTGCCGCTCACCGCCGCACAAATCCTGCTGAACAACCTGCTCTCCGACATTCCCGCCGTGAGTCTTGCCGGGGATCTGGTGGGACCGGAGCTGGTG
>DATNCK010000046.1:0-17429 GCA_035571575.1 Steroidobacteraceae bacterium
TCACCGGCCTGCAGCGCACGCTGTATGGGCGCGGCGCCGCGCCAGCGCGGCAGCAGCGAGGCGTGGATGTTCAGGCAGCCCAGGGGTGGCAGCTGCAGCAGCTCGCGCGGCAGGATCAATCCATAGGCCACGACGACGATGACATCCGGCTGCCAGATGGCCAGTTGCCGCAGCGTTGCGGCCAGAGCATCCGCATCACCGCGCAGCTTTGATGGCTGCATCAGCGGCAAGGCCTGCGATGCCGCGAATTCAGCCACGGGACTTGCCGTGAGCTGCCGCCCGCGACCCGCCGGACGATCCGGCTGCGTCATCACGCCACGCACGTCGTGCTGCGCAACCAGCGCGGACAGCGCCGGCACGGCGAAGGCGGGCGTGCCCGCAAACACGACACGCAGTTTCAAGCGGGAATCCGGTTTGGAGGTGGCAGCGATTGAAACGCGGCGCTACAGCTGACGCTGCCGCGAAGCGTCCGCGCGCGCCCTGGAGCCGCGCTCGCGCCGCTCTTTGTCGAGCTTCTTGCGGATGCGCTGGCGTTTCATTTCGGACAGGTAGTCGACGAAAAGCTTGCCGTCCAGATGATCCATCTCATGCTGCACGCACACCGCCAGCATGCCGTCGAGATCACGCTCGAAGGTGGCGCCGTCGACATCCTGTGCGCGCACGCGCACGCGCTCCGCGCGCGGCACATCGTCATAGATTCCGGGTACGGACAGACAACCTTCCTCGCCGCTGGCCGCGCCTTCACGCGACAGGATCTCGGGATTGATGAACACCAATGGCTGGTTCTTCTCCTCCGTGACATCAATGACCAGCAGCCGGTGATGCCAGTCCACCTGGGTGGCCGCCAGGCCGATGCCGGGAGCGGCGTACATGGTCTCGAACATGTCGGCGACCTGCTTCTTCAAAGCGGCGTCGAACACGGTGACCGGCGCCGCCTTGGTGCGCAGCCGGGGATCGGGGTATTCCAGAATGGCGAGCGTTGCCATGGGCTTATCTCAATATCTCGAAAAAGCTGTTAATGTCTTGCCTAATGTCCGGCCACTGCTTGGAATATTCCAGGGGGCCGTGACGGAGTGCACAAACCTGACGCGCGCCTGGCGCCGGCTATCGTCAAAGAGTTTATAACAGTATGCGGCTTGGACTGCCCACCGCCGGGTGTGGTTCAGATCCGACGCGAAGACTGGAGAGAAAATGGTCTCTAATCAACAGGTTATGCGTTCCTTGCGTGTTTTGGGTGTCAGCGGCTGCCTGTCAGCAATGGCGCTGGCCAGCGGCTGTCAGTTCTTCCAGGGACATCATGAAGCTCCCGTGGCTGCAGCCCCGGCTCCCAAGGCCGCGCCGGCACCCGTAGCCGCGCAGGACAACGCCATTGAAGTGGCGCTGGCCAATGCTCCATCCGACAGCGCCGCCAGTGAGGCAGCCCCGGTGGCGACCACCGGCCCGGTGCTGAATCCCAGCGCGCCGAAGAGCTATACCGTGAAGCGTGGCGACACGCTGTGGGACATCTCGGCCATGTACCTGCGCGATCCCTGGCTGTGGCCGGAGATCTGGCAGGTCAATCCCAAGGTGCAGAATCCGCATCTGATCTATCCCGGCGATGTACTGACGCTGGCCTATGGCGCCAATGGGCAACCGCAGGTCATGGTGACCCAGGGCAGCGCGCTGCGCGTGCAGCCGCTGGTTCGCAGCACAGCGCTGGATGGCCCCGTGGCCACGATTCCCTACGAAGCCATCGCGGCCTTTCTCGGCAAACCGAGCATGCTGTCGAAGGAAGAAGTGCAGAAGGGACCGCATGTGGCGGCGCTCAGCGACCGGCACATCGTTGCGGGCCTGGGCCATGAGGTGTACGTGAAGGGCCTCGAGGACAAAGGCCCGGGCCGCTATTCAGTGGTGCACGTCGGCGAGGAATTGAAGGATCCGGAGAGCGGCAAGGTGCTGGGCTACATGGGCACTTACACCGGCGCGGCCAAGGTGGATGCCGTGGCCAAGGTGTCGCGTGCGCTGCTGACGGAATCCGTGCGCGAGACCAATGCCGGCGACCTGGTGTTTGCCGAAGACACGCACAGCGTGAGCACCGACATTCTCCCGCGCGCACCTCCTGCTGGCCTGAATGGCCAGATCATGGCGGTGGTCGATGGCGTATCGCTGATCGGCCAGTACCAGGTGGTTGCCGTGAATCGCGGCAGCAAGCACGGACTGGAGACCGGTCATGTGCTGGCCATCGACCGTCAGGGCGAAGTGATTCCCGATGCTTCGTGCAAGAAGCGCTCGAACTTTGCCTGGTGCTTCGGCAAGAACCTGAAGCTGCCGGATGAGCGCGCCGGAACACTGCTGGTGTTCAAGACTTACGAGAACATGAGCTTCGGCCTTATCGTGAGCACCAGCGTACCGGTTGCCGTTACGGACCGCGTTCGCACACCTTAACCGTCAGCTTTCTCGAGCCGCATTTTGCGGCGATCGCAGCAGAAGGGCCCGCCGACAGCGGGCCCTTTGCGCTTCTACGCTCGCGGTGATGAGCACCGAAACCGCGCCGCCACCCGCTATCGATCCATCGTCTGAATCCTCTCCAGAACCCTGGTTCATCGCGCTGCGTGCGCCACAGCTTGGGCCACGCACACTGTGCAGCGCACTAGCCATCACTGGCGGCATTGATGCACTGCTGGCCTGCAAACGTAGCGAACTCGCGGCATTAGGCCTGGAAACTGAAACAATTGCCGGGCTGCTGCACCCGCCGCGCGATCTCATCGCCAGGGATATGGCTTGGCTTGAACAAAGCGGCACATCGATGCTGACCATCGCCGCGCCGGACTACCCGGCGCAACTGGCGGCACTGCCCGATCCGCCTGCCGCGCTCTTCCTGCGCGGCCAGCGCCGATTGCTGCACTCGCCGCAGCTGGCCATCGTAGGCAGCCGCCGCCCCACCGCCGCCGGACGACGTATCGCGCATACCCTGG
The DNA here is from genome assembly GCA_035571575.1 of Steroidobacteraceae bacterium. Lineage (GTDB taxonomy): Bacteria > Pseudomonadota > Gammaproteobacteria > Steroidobacterales > Steroidobacteraceae > ZC4RG30. Next base: position 2,955 of record DATNCK010000046.1, read on the forward strand.
CGCGCACGCTCGGTGGAGCAGGCCTGTGCATCGTCAGCGGACTGGCCCGCGGCATCGACACGGCCGCCCACGAAGGTGCGTTGGAAGCTGCGGCCGGCACCATCGCCATCTGCGGCACTGGACTCGATCAGTGCTACCCGCCCGAAAACCAGGCGCTGTACCAGCGCATCGAACGTGATGGCTTGCTGTTGTCCGAATTCCTGCCGCGCACACCGCCGCTGCGTTTCAACTTTCCACGGCGCAATCGCATCATCTCCGGCCTGGCGCGCGGCACGGTGGTGATCGAAGCCGCCGAGGGCAGCGGCTCGCTGATCACCGCACGCGCGGCGCTGAGTCAGGGCCGCGAGGTCTTCGCCGTGCCGGGCTCGCCGCTGAATCCGCTGGCCGCCGGCTGCCTCGAATTGCTGCGCGAGGGCGCACATCTGGTCCGACAGGCTCAGGACGTGCTCGAACAACTCGACGTTTCCATCGAGCAAAATCCGCATCAAAATCATGCGGTTGGATCCAGCAACAGTGGCGGTTCGCCCGCGCGCGCGTTGGACAAGGATTACGAAATGCTGTTAGATGCCCTCGGCTTCGAGCCGGCCAGCATCGACGACCTGGTCGATCGGACGGGTTTACCACCCGGCTCCGTCGCCTCCATGATGTTGATCCTCGAACTGGAAGGTCGGGTTGAATCCCGGCCTGGGGCTTTATTTAACCGCGTTACCGACCGATGAACGGCACCGTCCTCGACATCCTTATCTACGTGTTCGATCGCTACATGTTCGACGAGTCGCCCGAAGTGCCGGAGCGCGAAGCGCTGGCGCGCGACCTCGAAAGTGCCGGCTTCGGCGAGGCCAATGTGGAGCGGGCTCTGGACTGGCTGGCTGATCTTGCCGGCCAGCGCGCCCGCAGTGAACTGCCGGCGCCTGTGACAGCCATGGATTCTCCTTCGGGCACCTGGCGCGCACTGCGCGTCTACGCCCCGTCGGAAATGGCGCGCCTGTCGGCGGATTGCCGCGGCCTGTTGCTGTCTCTGGAAGAGGCCGAAATCCTCAAGCCCGCGCAACGCGAACTGGTCATCGACCGGCTGCTGGCGCTCGAGGTCGAAGACCTCACGCTCGAGCAGGTGCGCTGGGTGGTGCTGATGGTGCTGTCCAGCCAGCCCGGCCAGGAGCAGGCCTGTGCCCGCATGGAAACGCTGGTGCTCGACGCCGACTCCTCGGCGGCGCATTAACCAGCAGTGACCGGCGCCCGCAGCGCTGCACAACAATAAAGAATCGGCATGGCTGAAAATCTCGTCATCGTGGAATCGCCCGCCAAGGCGAAGACCATCAAGAAATACCTGGGGAAGGATTTCGAGGTGCTGGCTTCGTATGGCCACGTGCGCGATCTCATCCCCAAGGAGGGCGCGGTCGATCCGGAGCAGGGCTTCGCGATGAAGTACCGCATCATCGAGCGCAACGAGAAACATGTCGAAGCCATCTCCAAGTCGCTGCGCAAGGCCGATGCCCTGTATCTGGCCACCGACCCGGACCGCGAAGGCGAGGCCATTTCCTGGCACCTGTATGAACTGCTGAAGGAACGCGGCGACCTGAAGGGCAAGAAAGTGCATCGCGTCGCGTTCTACGAGATCACCAAGAACGCCATCCGAGCTGCCGTCGAGCAGCCGCGTGAATTGTCGATGGATCTGGTCAATGCGCAGCAGGCGCGTCGTGCGCTCGACTATCTCGTCGGCTTCAATCTCTCGCCGCTGCTGTGGAAGAAAGTGCGGCAGGGTTTGTCTGCCGGCCGCGTGCAGAGCCCGGCGCTGCGAATGATCTGCGAGCGCGATGAGGCCATCGATGCCTTCGTGCCGCAGGAATACTGGACGATTGAAGCCGAAGGCGAGCACAGCGAGGTCACCTTCCCGCTGAAGCTCATCGAATACTCCGGCAAGAAGGTGGAGCAGTTCAGCTTCACCAATGAAGGCAGTGCGCGCGAAGTCGAGGCCACTCTCAACAAGGCCGCTGGCGGCCAGCTCACGGTCGACACCATCGACCGCAAGCAGCGCAAGCGCAATCCGGCGCCGCCTTTCACCACCTCCACTCTGCAGCAGGAAGCCGCGCGCAAGCTGGGTTTCTCGGCCCAGCGCACCATGCGCCTGGCGCAGCAGCTGTACGAGGGTGTGGATTTCGGCGAAGGCGCCGTGGGTCTGATCACCTACATGCGTACCGACTCGGTGTCGCTGGCCAACGAGGCCGTCACCGAGATCCGCGCCACCATCGAAAAGCTCTACGGCAAGGAAGGCCTGGCCGAATCCCCGCGCGTCTACAAGACCAAGTCGAAGAACGCGCAGGAAGCCCACGAAGCCGTGCGCCCGACCTCGGCGTCGATCACGCCGCAGCAGGTCGAAGGCAAGATCGACGCGGATCAGTTCAAGCTCTACGCTCTGATCTGGAAGCGCGCAGTCGCCTGCCAGATGGCGCCAGCCGTGTTCGACACCGTGGCCGTCGATCTCATCGCTGGCCAGCGCGGTTCGGGCCACATGCTGCGCGCCAATGGCTCCACGCTGGTGATTCCCGGCTTCATCGCCGTGTATCAGGAAGGCAAGGACGATTCGGCCGACGACGACAGCGATCACGTGCTGCCGGTCATGAACGAAGGCGATCTGGTGAAACTGTCGGGCCTGCATGGCGAGCAGCATTTCACCGAGCCGCCGCCGCGCTTCTCCGAAGCCTCGCTGGTGAAGGCGCTGGAAGAACACGGCATCGGCCGGCCCTCCACCTACGCTTCGATCATCTCCACGCTGCGCGACCGCGAATACGTGGACATGGACGCTCGGCGCTTCATCGCCACCGACATCGGCAAGATCGTCAACCGCTTCCTCACCAAGTATTTCACCCGCTACGTGGAATACGGTTTCACCGCCGACATGGAAGACGAGCTCGACGCCGTCTCCCGCGGCGAAGAACCCTGGGTCACGCCGCTGGAGAAGTTCTGGAAGCCCTTCATCGATCAGGTCGAGGACATCGAGAAGAGCGTGAGCCGCGAGGAAGTCGCGATGTCGCGCGATCTGGGCATCCACCCGGAGAGCGGACGGCCGGTTTCGGTACGTATGGGTCGTTTTGGTCCCTTCGTGCAGGCTGGCACCAAGGACGACGAGGAAAAACCCAAGTTCGCCGGACTGCGTCCAGGGCAGAAGATGGACACCATCACGCTGGCCGATGCGATGGTGCTGTTCCAGCTGCCGCGCAAGCTGGGTGAGACTGCCGATGGCGATCCCATCACGGTGGCCATCGGCCAGTTCGGCCCGTATGTGAAGTACGGCAGCAAGTACGTATCGCTCAAAGAACCGGATGACCCGTACACCGTGACGCGCGAGCGCGCCATCGAAGTGATCGAGGCCAAGAAGGTCGCCGATGCCAACCGCATCATCCAGGACTTCGGGGTGGACGATATACAGGTGCTGAATGGCCGCTATGGCCCGTACATCACCGACAAGCAGCGCAATGCGCGCATCCCCAAGGACAAGGATCCCAAGACGCTGACGCTCGAGGAGTGTCGGACATTGCTGGCTGCCGCCCCCGTGCGACCGGCGCGTGGCCGTTTCGGCCGGCGTGGCGCCGCCGGGGCGAAGGGCAAGACAGCCGCCGCCGCTGCTCCGGCAACGGTTGCGCCCGTGAAAGCTGCCGCGAAGTCTGCGGCGGGCAGAAAGGCCTCGGCCAGGTCGGACAAAACTCCGGCCACCGCTTCCATTGCGGCGCCCCCCGCCGCGAAGGCACGTCCTGCAAAGGCGCCGTCCGCAAAGCCGAAGGCAAAGGGCAAGGCGAAGGTCGACGCCAAGCCCGCGCCTGCGGCGAAACCTGCCGCCGCCGGCAAGTCTGCGCCCGCCGCCAAGGCCAAAACGAAAGCCAAGACGGCCGCTGCCGCCAAGACCGCATCCACAGGCGCTCGCAAAAGCGCCTGAATTGCGCCCGGCGCATCAGCATATCGGCAGTCCGTAACCGGTTTATAACCGGCCGGCACCCCTGCTGAGACTGCGGCATTGCTAGCATCGCGGGCTGTCCCCTCCAGGCGGCCCTTTCGATGTCGATCACTCTTGAGCAGGTAACCAAGCGATACCAGGGCCAGCCCGTCGTGAACGACGTGTCGCTGAGCGTGGCCGAGGGCGAATTCTTCGTATTGCTCGGCCCCAGCGGCAGTGGCAAGAGCACCTTGCTGCGTGCCATCGCGGGACTGGTGGACATCGACCAGGGCAGCATCGCGCTGCATGGCAACGACGTCACCCATGTGGGCGCACGCGATCGCGGCGTGGGTTTCGTGTTCCAGCACTATGCGCTGTTCCGCCATCTCACCGTGGCCGAGAACATTGAATTCGCGCTGCGCGTGCGGCGCATGAAGGGCGCCGAGCGGCGCGCGCGACGCGCCGAACTGCTCAAGCTGGTGGCGCTCGAGGGCATGGACCAGCGCCTGCCGGCGCAGCTCTCCGGCGGCCAGCAGCAACGTGTCGCGGTGGCGCGCGCGCTGGCGCACAAGCCGCAAGTGCTGCTGCTCGACGAGCCCTTCGGCGCGCTCGATGCGAAGATCCGCGAGGAGCTGCGCTGGACCATCCGCAGTGTGCAGCGTGAGCTGGGCATCACCACTGTCCTGGTGACGCACGATCAGGAAGAAGCCTTCGCACTGGCCGATCGCATCGGCGTGATGAACCTGGGACGCCTGCTCGAAGTCGGTGTGCCGCGCGATCTGTACGCGCGGCCGGCCACGCGCTTCGTCGCCACCTTCCTGGGTGCCGCCAATCTGCTGCTCGCGCAACAGGGACCGGAAGGCATCCGCTTCGGCACCACGCCGGTGGATGCCACGGTGCAGCAGCCACACATCGGCCGCGAACACGAAGTGGTCACCCTGCTGCGTCCGGAAGAACTGGAACTGTCCGCGCAACGCGAACAACTCACCAGCAGCTACCTGGGTCGCGCCACCGTCGAGGAGCTGCAGTTCACCGGCGCACTGGAACGCCTGCGCCTGCGCCTGCTCGACAACCAGAACGCCGTGCAGACCAGCGCCGGCGATGGCGCGGAGGGACGCATCGAAGCGACGCGCCCGCAGCCCGAACGCCGCGCGCTGCCGCTGGCCATCGGCGACGTGGTGGCACTGGGCGCACGCCGACTGCATGTGCTGCCCACACCGCTCTCGAGCTTCGTCGTCTACGGAATCAGCGATTCCGCGGCGCTGGAACTTGCGCAGGTGCCGCTGCTCATCACCCTTGCAGCACGCATGAAGACGCGCGTCGCGGCCTGCACGGGCGAACCGGGCTGTACGCCCACCGCCATGCCGGGCGTTGCCGTGACTGCCGCCGGGCCGGACGCGCCCGCACGCACCGCTGAGCTGCTGCGCACCGGCGCCAATGAAGTGTTACTGCTCAACGCCACCACCGACGTGCCACAGCAGATCTGCATGTACTGGCTGGATGAACCCGCCCGCCATGCCACGCTGGCAGTGGCCGCCAGTCTGCTGCGGCATCTGCCCGCCGAGGCAGTGTGCATCGCCACGGCACCGGCAGGCCGCCGCGATCCGCGTCGTGGCCAGGCACTGCGCGCACTGCTCGATGCGCGTTCCGAAGCACGCGCCGCGCACGCGCTGGAAACACGCACCGAACTGATTCCCGGTGAGGCGCCGCAGGCATTGGGGGATTATCTGGCCTCGCAACCCACACCACTGCTGGTGCTGGGCAGTGCCGACATCGCTTCGGCACAGCGGACGCTCGAATATCTGGCTACGCACCTGCCGGCATTGCCGGTGATGCTGGTCTACCGCGAGGCGCGCCACTGATGTACTGGCGTCGCGAACGCAGCGTGATTCCGGGCTTCGGCATCACCTTCGGCTTCACCACGTTCTTCCTGAGCGCGCTGGTGCTGCTGCCGCTGACTGCACTGGTCATCAAGGGCGCCGGCATGGACTGGACGCGCTTCATCAAGGTGGTCACCGATCCGCGCGCAGTGGCCTCCTACAAACTCACCTTTGGCGCCTCGCTGCTCGCCGCGCTGATCAACATCGTGTTCGGCTTCATCGTCGCCTGGACCCTGGTGCGCTACCGTTTTCCGGGCCGTCGCTTCATCGACGCTATTATCGATATGCCCTTTGCACTTCCCACGGCCGTGTCGGGCCTCGCGCTCACGGCGGTATTCTCCGGCAATGGCTGGATCGGCCAGTACCTCGAGCCCCTGGGCATCAAGGTGGCCTACGCACCGCTGGGCATCACCATCGCGCTGACACTGATCGGCATGCCCTTCGTGGTACGCACGGTGCAGCCAGCACTGGAAGAACTGCCCAAGGATGTGGAAGAAGCCGCGGCAACGCTGGGCGCCGGCCCCGCCTACACTTTTTTCCGCGTGATCCTGCCCGCGCTGCTGCCGGCGGTTCTCACCGGCTTCACGCTGGCCTTCGCGCGCGCCGTCGGTGAATACGGTTCGATCACCTTCATTGCGGGCAACATTCCGTTCAAGACCGAAATCACGCCGCTGCTGATCATCATCAAGCTGGATGAGTACGACTACGCCGCCGCGGCCGCCATCGGCTGCGTGATGCTGGCCATCTCCTTCGTGATGCTGCTGGCCATCAACCTGGTGCAGGCCTGGGGCCGCCGCCGCATCAGTGGCGCGGTGCGCCGATGATGCGTCCCTTCCTCATCGGCATATCGCTGCTGTTCCTGGGGGCGCTGCTGTTCGCGCCGCTGGCGATGGTCTTTGTCTCCGCATTCGGAGCGGGCTGGCACGCCTGGTTCACCACCTTTGCTGACAGCGACACCGGTGCGGCCATCCGGCTGACGCTGCTCACCGCCGCCATCGTGGTCCCACTGAACACGCTGTTCGGTGTCTGCGCGGCCTGGTGCATCGCCAAGTTCGAGTTCCCCGGCAAAAGCATGCTGATCACGCTGATCGATCTGCCGCTGGCGGTGTCGCCGGTGGTATCGGGCCTGATCTACGTGCTGCTGTTCGGTGCACAAGGCTGGTTCGGCACGTGGTTGCAGGATCACGACATCAGCATCATCTTCGCCGTGCCCGGCATCGTGCTGGCCACCAGCTTCGTCACTTTTCCGTACGTGGCGCGTGAACTCATCCCGCTGATGCAGCAGCAGGGCAACGATGAGGAAGAAGCATCCATCACGCTGGGCGCCGGTGGCTGGTTCACATTCTTTCACGTGACGTTGCCGCGCATCCGCTGGGGACTGCTGTACGGAGTGATCCTCTGCAATGCGCGCGCCATGGGCGAGTTCGGCGCGGTCTCGGTGGTCTCCGGCCACATCCGCGGCGTGACCAACACTATGCCGCTGCACATCGAGGCGCTCTACCAGGACTACAGCATGGCCGGCGCCTTTGCCGTGGCCTCGCTGCTGTCATTGCTGGCGGTGGTCACGCTGATCATCAAGTCGCTGCTGGAGTGGCGCATGGGTGTGAACCATCGATGAAGCGCAACAGCCTCGGCTGGTGGCTGGCGGCCATCAATGTGCTGATCGTGCTGGTGGTGGCGGCAGGCGTTTCATGGGTGGCTATTGGCCTGCTGCAGCGACTGGCCGATGGCCAGCAGCAGGTGCGGGTGCAGCTGGCAGGAGCCGATGCCCGCGCCGAACTGGCGCGCATCGGCGAAGACACGCTCAGCGGCGCGCGCATCCTGGCTGAACGGCCGACGCTGCGGCGCCTGCTGCAGCAACGCGAATTGACCGACCTGCCACCAGTACTGCAGCGCTTCTGCGCACCGGCAGGTCTCGATGCCTGCGCCATTCTCGAAGGCGACACCGTGCTGGCCACCACCAGCACCACAGTGCCCTGGATGCAGATGATGCCGGCGGTGCGCGAACAGGGGGAGCGTTTCATGTTCGCGGCGCAGGGCACCCCCGATGCCTATCTGGGCGCCACCGCCTCGCTGGGCGATGCCGTTCCCGGTGGCCGCGTGGTCGTCGTGCATGTGCTGAACGACAGCTTCGCGCGCCGCCTCGTGCCACAGGAAGGCGTGGAGATCCGGCTGCGCAACTACCGCAACTTCAACAACGCGCCCGCCGATGCATTCACGAATCTGCACACCACGGCGCTGGCGGATGGCCGCTACGCGGTAGCGCATATCCGCGAGCTGGGGCTTTATGCGGCCAGCCATCCGGTGTTCTCGGCCACTGGCGAAGGCATCGTGCTCATCGAGACGCGTCTGCCCACGGCACAGACCGATCGCGATGTGCGCGCACTGCGGATTCGACTCCTGTGGCTGGCCGCCTTCCTGGGCGTGATCGCGTTTTTCGGCAGCGTGCTGCTCGGCAGGCGGGTCACTGGTCCCACCGAGGCGCTTACGGCAGCCGCGGAGAGACTCGGCCAGGGAGATTTCACCACATCGATTCCGCAGGGCGGCCCGGCGGAGATCGGCAAGCTGGCGCGCACCATGGACGACATGCGCCGCAACCTCATCGATCTCACCGGCACTCTGCGCCAGCGTGAGGCCGAGGCGCAGGCCGTGCTGGCCGGTATTGTCGAAGGCGTGTACGCCGTCGACGGCGAGCGCCGCATCACCTACATGAACGAGCAGGCCGCGAGGCTCCTGGGCGTCAAAGCCGCCGATGCCATCGGCCGGTTCTGCGGCGATGTGCTGAAACCGCGCTGCATCGGCAGCGACTCGCCCTGCAATACCAGCTGCCCCATCGTGCGGGCCCGCCGGCAGGGTTCTGCCGCTGCTGTCGAACATCTGGTCACGGCCGCCGGTGAGCGACGCATGGTGATAACAAGCGCGCGTCCGGTGGACAGCCTGCAGGTGCAGGTGCTGCGCGACGAAACCGAACTGGAAGCCGTACGCCGCGCCCGCGACACCGTGCTGGCCAATGTCTCGCATGAATTCCGCACGCCGCTGGCGGCGCAGCTGGCTTCGATCGAGCTGCTGCGCGATGGACTGCGCACCCAACCGCCCGAGCAGCTCGAAGAGCTGGTGCTGTCGCTGGAGCGCGGTTCGCTGCGGCTCACGCAGCTCATCGACAATCTGCTGGAGAGCGTGCGCATCGAGGCCGGCCAGCGCGACATCCGTCAGCAGAACATCGAACTGTCGGATGTGATCGAGGATGCCATCAGCACGGTGGATGCCCTGCTGCGCCAGCGCTCGCAGCGCATCGAGCGCGCCGTCGGCGAGGAGCTCTCCCTGCCCGGCGATGGCGTGCGCCTGACGCAGGTGTTCGTGAATCTGCTGGCCAATGCCTGCAAGTTCGCGCCCGCCGGCAGCGTCATCCGAGTGGGTGCCGAGCGCATCGGCGAGCAGATCAGGGCATGGGTGGATGACGCGGGTCCAGGCCTGCCCGCTGGCGCGCAGGAAAATGTATTCGAACGCTTCAGTCGTGGCGGCGTGGAGCCCGCGCCCAGCGGCATGGGCCTCGGGCTTTCGATCTCGCGTTCCATCGTCGAGCGGCACGGTGGCACGCTCTCCGCATCGCGCACTGCTGATGGCTACACGCGCTTCACTCTGACACTGCCCGCGGAGACCGGTGGATGAAGATTCTGGTGGCGGATGACGATCCGGATCTGCTCGACCTGGTGGCTTATGCGCTGGGCCAGACCGGCTATCTGGTGGTGAAGGCCAGCGATGGCAGTGCCGCACTGCAGAGTTTCGAAGCCGAGGCGCCGGACATGGTGATCCTCGACATCAACATGCCCGGCCTGACGGGCTTCGATGTGTGCTCCGCCATCCGCGGCCGCAGCACCGTGCCAGTGATGATGCTGACCGCGCGCGGCGAGGAGCAGGATCTGGTGCGAGCGCTCGATCTCGGCGCCGATGATTACCTCACCAAGCCCTTCAGTCCCCGCACGCTGCTGGCGCGCGTGAAGGCGCTGCTGCGGCGTGCGCGACTGGAGCGCAGCGCCGGGCCCATGACTGCGGGGCGTGTGACGCTCGACGCCGATGACAGCACCGTGCGCATCGGCAGCGGGCAACCCATTGCACTGACCAAACTCGAATTCCGGCTGATGCAGGCGCTGCTGGCGCAGGCCGGTCGTGCCGTGCATTCCGATCGGCTGCTCATTCTGGTCTGGGGTCACCGCGGCAGCGGCGACCGCCAGCTGCTGAAACAGCTGGTGCACCGGCTGCGCCACAAGATCGAGGCCGATCCTGGCACGCCGGTGCTGCTGCAGACCGCAACCGTCTCCGGTTACAAACTGGTCGTGGAATAGACTTTCATCGATCCGGCAGACTTTGATCGCCCTGCCGGATCAGTTGACGCATCAGCCCTGCCCGAAGGTCACCGTGCCCTTGCGGGAACGATCGCCCTGATGCAGCGCGGACAGCGCGCTGATGTCCACCTGGTCGACCGCCTTGGCCAACGCCGCATCGCGGCACTCGAAATACGAATCACGCTGCAGAGCGGCAGAGGCGTAGTGGTCCACGCACACACGCGCGGCGGCCCGGTTCAGCGAGTGATACAGATCGGCTGCGCCAGTGGGCGTCGAGGCCTCGGCCCGGTTGAACTTTACCGTAGTGGTGACGACCTGCACGTCGCTGTCCGGCGTCTGCGCCATGGCGCCCAGCGAGATCAACGCACCGGCCAGTAGCGCAGCACTGCGGATTTTCAGATTGGTTTTCACATTGCACCTGTCTGTCAGATTGGTGGGGGACCTGTCTGAAGCTGAGCGCCTCAGCAAGGCTCACACTTGTCGACAACGGCATCCGCAGGCCGTTCAGATTAAGAAAGGTGAAATCCTTGTAACCGCGACTGCATTGCAAGAAATGCAAATGATTCACAGCAGAAAATCGTATTCAGGGAACTTTCTCGTGCACATTTTCTGCACATTTCCCCGCAAAGTATCGCCCTGTCACTCCACGCCCAGCTGAAGAAGGAATTCGAACAGCGCATCGAGCAGCTGATCGCGGAGAAAGCTCGGTGGACGCGCGAGTGTCCGCCAACATCGCCCCGTAAGGCTCGACCCCCGGGCTTTGCGAACCCGGCCCGCCCCGCAAAGGGCGGACCATTTCTTTAGGCGGCGGATTCTGTGGGTTCCGCGTCTGGCCATGCCGCGCGCGACAGGCTAGCCTGTACTGGCAGCACGGGGATCCCCGCATGGTCTCACGACGCCATTTTCACCAGCTCTCTCTGGCAGCCGCCGCGGCTGCGGCCTTGCCTGCCCGCGCCCAATCACAGGATGCCGCCACGGCGCCCGCCGCCGCAGCCGTCGCGCGCGCGCGCTCGGAGCCGCACGGCACCATCCGCCCGGAGTTGTTCGCCACGCATGGTGTCGTGGCCGGCGGGCGGCATCACACTGTGGAGGCGGGCATGCGCATCCTCGCCGCGGGCGGCAATGCCTTCGATGCGGGCGCGGCTTCGGTCTTCGCCGCGGCGGTGAACGAGATCACGCACTTCGGTCTCGGTGGTGAGGCGCCGGTCATCCTGTTCGAGGCGGCCACCAGCAAGGTATCGGTGGTCTGCGGTCAGGGCACTGCGCCGAAAGCGGCAACACCTGCGTATTTCCGTTCGGCTGGCGTGATTCCCGGCAACGGACCCAATGCCGGCACGCTGCCCGCCGTGGTCGACTCCATGGCGCTGCTGCTGCAGAAGTTCGGCACGATGTCGCTGGCGCAGGTGCTGGAGCCCGCCATCCAGCTCACCGAAGGGTTTCCGGTCTACCCGATGCTGCGCGCCTTCCTCATCGGCAATCGCGCCAGCACAGAGATCTGGCAGTGGTCGCGCCGCACCTACTATCCCGATGGTCGCATTCCCGACGTGGGTGAAATCTTCCGCCAGCCCAGCCTTGGCGCGACGCTGCGCAGCCTTGCCGCCGCCGAACGCGATGCGCTCAAGCAGGGCAGCAATCGGGCACAGGCCATCGAGGCCGCGCGTGATCTGTTCTACAAGGGAGACATCGCGCGCCGCATCGCTGTGGCCGTCAAGGCGGACGGTGGATTGCTCAGCGCCGAGGATCTCGCCAACTATCGCGGCCGCATCGAGGCGCCGGTCACCACCCGCTTCCAGGGCTACGACATCCACAAGAGCGGCTTCTGGAGCCAGGGTCCGGCGCTGCTGCTCACCTTGAACATTCTCGAGGCAGCGGGCATCGCAAAGATGCGCGTGCGCAGCGAGCAGTATCTGCACACCTTCGCCGAAGCCCTCAAGCTGGCCTTCGACGATCGCAATGCCTGGTTCGGCGATCCGCTGTTCGCCGATATTCCCGCTGAAGGATTGCTGTCCGCGAGCTACGCTGCCGAACGCGCCGCACTGATCGGTGACAAGGCCTCGCTGGAACATCGCTACGGCAATCCTTACGCGCACCAGCGCGGCGGACATCGCCCTGCCACGCCCTTCCAGCCGCATCGGCTCAAGTCCAGCGGTCCGGTAGCGGATACCACCGCCATCGAAGTGGTGGATGCGAAGGGCAATCTGTTCAGTTGCACGCCCAGCTCAGGCTGGCTCATCGGCGGCGCCTACATCGCCGGCGATACCGGCGTGCCGCTGAGCAATCGACTCACCGTCTTCGATCTGGATCCCTTGAGTCCCAATGTGCTGGTGGGTGGCAAACGGCCACGCACCACGCTGTCCCCCACCATCGTGACGCGCGATGGCAAGCCCTTTCTGGCCATCGGCACGCCGGGCGGCGATACGCAGGATCAGCAGATCGCGAATGTGCTGCTGAACCTGCTGCTGGGCAAGGAGAGCCTGCAGCAGGCCATCGAATCACCCCGCATCAACTCGCTGCACTTCCACGAGTCGTTCGGCGACAAGCACGATGCGCCGGGGGAACTGGAGATCGAAGCGCGCATTCCGGTGGAGGTATTGATGGCGCTGGCGAAGCGCGGCCATCGCATCCGGGTCGAGGGCGACTACGGCATCGCCACCGGCATCGTGGCAGCAGGTGTGCAGGGGCAATACGGCACGCTGCGCGGCGGCGCGGATGTGCGCAGCGAGCGCGTGGTGTTTGGGTGGTAACCGGCGCGCCTGACCACCTGGCGATATTCTATTTGCCCTCGATCACCGCGCGGGCCGCATCCAGACGCGCCGAATAGGCATCGAGCACGGCCGCGACGCGCGCCGTGTAAACATTGGCATCGTCGAAGCGCCGTTCTTCGATGGCTTCGCGAACACCCGGCAGCGTCTTCGCACCATAGCCGGTGAAACGCCCCGGTGCATAGATCATGTGCCGGTACCAGTCACGCTCCGGCAGGCCGCGTGGATCGAGCAACAGCTGATCGATGTCGCGCAGCAGTGTGTTGAGCCTGTCGCGCGCCGGCTGCGCCAGGGCAGCGCTCTTGTCGGCATACGCGGCGTCGTAGGCCTTGGCCGCTTTGCCGAGCTTATCGACCGCATTGGCCAGCACGGCAAGCTCGATGCGTGGCGTCGCGGCCTTTTCAATCGCCGGTCCCACCGGACGCAGCGGATCGCTGGCCAGCTTGAACGCGCCGTCGGCAAACAGCTTCGCGCGCTTCTCATCCTCGGCGCGACGCTCATCCGCCAGCTTGGTGACCTCGGTCAGATACACGCTCACTGTATCGGCGAAGTCGGCGAAACGCTGCGGCGGCGTGTCGCTGTCGGCGATGCGCAGCACCAGCCTGCCCACCACCTTCGACAGCGCGGCGCCGTACTTCAGTCCGGGATCGTCGAAGGTGGTGAAGTGATGGAAGCTGTCGTAGATGGAATGGTAGACACCGTCGCCTTCATCTTCGCCACCAAAGCCGAGATTCAGCGCGGGCAATCCCAGGTGCTGCAGGTAGGCTGAATAATCAGACCCTGAACCCAGCGCGCCGATGGGCAGATCGCCGCCCGATTCAGCCGCACTGAGTGTGCGTTCGTTGACATTGCCGGTCTTGTCGAAGGCCGTTACGCGCGCACGCGCGCGGGAGCGTTCCGCAACACTGACATCGGTCTGCGGATCCTTCACATCCTTCGCGACCTCGTTCACCAGGTGCTGGAATTCATGGCTGCCAGAGGCGTTGAGAAACCCGCGGCCGTTGCCATCGGTGTTGATGTAGATGACAGCCTTGGCCTGCAGCTCCTTCGCATGTGTCTCGGCGTACTCGGTGGAACCCAGCAGCATGGGTTCCTCCGCATCCCAGCTCAGATAGACGATGCTGCGCTTTGGCCGCCAGCCATTCTTGTAGAGCTGCCCCAGTGCCTTGGCCTCCGACAACATGGCCACATTGCCCGACAGCGGATCCCCGGCGCCCATGACCCAGCCGTCATGATGATTGCCACGCATCACCCACTGATCGGGATACTGGCTGCCTTTCAACGTCGCCACCACATCGTAGGCGGGCTTCAGGCTCCACTCGGATTTCACCGCCAGATGCACCTCGGTCTTGCCGTCGCCGCCGAGGTGATAGTTGAACGGCAGTCCACCTGAGAAATTGTCCGGCGCATGCGGACCACCGAGACGCGACAGCAACTGCGTGGCATCGCGATACGAGATGGGCAACACCGGAATCTTCAGGATGATCTTCGCGTCCTCGCGCTTCAGGCGCGGCGCATCTGCGGTCGCGCCAATGCCCGGCGTGAGCGGGTCGCCCGGATAC
>DATNCK010000047.1:0-3062 GCA_035571575.1 Steroidobacteraceae bacterium
AAAGCGATCGACCACCCTCCGCGGCGCGTCCGTTGTTGCCCACATACCAGTCGACGGCAGTCAGCCGTCCGATCTGCGAATTCTGGGGGAAGGTGTACACCGCTCCGGTGGCAGTGGAGCAATCGGTGGGGAACCCCAGACCTCTGGAGCAATTTCCCGGTGTGCCGGCGCTGTTGTCATGGAACACAGTAGATGTGCCGGCCACTGCGCTGGCCTGGAAGATGGTGGCGTGATCGAAACTGCAAATCACCAGGATGTCGCCGGCGACGAAATCCGATGGCGTCGCGGGGTTGATGTCCACGCGGTATGTGGTCGGGTTATGCAGGGCAACGGCAAGACCAGTGCCCTCCATGCTCTGGATGCGAATGGAGTCCGTTCCGGCCACTCGCTCGCCGACGGCTGTCCCAATGGCCACGGCCGGATCCGCCTGCGTCGAGTCGTAGCCCGTCACGCCGAACCAGTTCTGCCACCACAAAGCACCCGCTGTCAGGACATTCGCGGTACGGGCGCTGCTGGCGCAGCCATTGCCGTCGGCCTGCCGCACGTCGTGGGCCAGCAGCTCGAACGCCGTGCGCGCACTTTCCTGTACCTGCGACAGACCCTCGTTGGAACGGTAGGTGCGCTTGTTGGACAACATAGCGCCAATGACACCGCCGACGATCACCAGCCCCAGGACCATCGAGATCAGCAGCTCGACCAGAGTAAACCCGCGCGACCTTTTCATATCTGCACCGTGGTTTGCACACTGAGAGTCCCGCCAGTCAGCACAGCAGATGTGTGCTCCTCCCAGCGAATGGTGATCAAACAGGAGTTGCCGTTGCAATCGACTGCGCCGGTGGCATTGGCGCCGAGTTCCGTTCGCAGATTCGTACGCCAGTCGCGCACAACGTTGGCGGCGAATGTGGTCCCGGTGGGATCTGCAGCTCCAAGGGTGATATCGAACACACCATTGGAAGCGTTGATGCGATCCGCACGCAGCGCATCGGCGATGGTGTGGGTTTCAACCACCGCCACCGCGCGCTCCAGCGCGCTCTGGTTGTTGCGCACCGTGCGCATCTGCAGTCCGGCGAGCCCCAGCATGCCGATGGAAAGCACGACTGCTGCCACCAGCACTTCGACCATGCTGAAACCGCCCTGGCCGGCCGCGGCAGCCCCGATTTGATTCCCTGACTGCTTCATCTTCAGCATGTCCCCGAGGCTTTGATTGTCGATACCCGGCTGCCTGCGTCGAGCACGATTTGCCGCTTGTTGTCGGTCGTCGAATGATCTGAACAGACATCGATGTACTGGCCGCTGACCAGCACGTTGTTGGTCCGCGCCAGACCATCGGACGTGAACACGATTTGATCGTCAGTCAGCGTAGAGGTCACCGCGAGGGAGCCTCCCTGGGTGACGCCGTTGCGAACCACTGTTCCGGATGAGGTGCGGATGATCCAGAACAGCCACGTACCCGCAGAACCTGAGCAGGCAGTGGCTGTCTCGGAGTCTGCCCGGCAGAGAGTGACCGGTTGATTCAGAGTGATGGCCTGCGATCGAGACAAAGTCAGGGCGGCCACGAGGTCAAATGCCTGGCTGCTCAGGCGATTGTTGGCAACTGTGGTGCGCAGCGTCGGGATACCGATGGCCATCAGTACGGCCGCGATGGACAACGTCACCATCAGCTCCGTCAGACTGAAACCGGCCGCCTTGGAGGCGATACCGCGCTGCTCAAAAATTTCCGGCTGGGGTTGCATGCAGCGATCCTGCCTCGTAGGCCGGGCCGCGACACGCCCGTCCGACCAGCGGTGCAATTGGGCCGACCAGCGGCAGAAATGCGGCTGATCAAAGGCCTGGCGATGAACATAAGGTGGCCGCACATGGCGGACACCCTACATGCGTACCAGCGCCGCTCCCCACGTAAATCCGCCGCCAAAGGCTTCCAGCAGGATCAGATCCCCCGCCTTGATGCGCCCATCGCGCACGCCGGTATCCAGCGCCAGCGGCACGGAAGCCGCCGAGGTATTGCCATGCTCCTGCACCGTGACGATGACGCGCTCCATCGGCAGATCGAGCTTCTTGGCCACAGCCTGGATGATGCGGATGTTGGCCTGATGCGGCACCAGCCAGTTGATGGCTGACTTGTCGAGTTTGTTCTTCGCCAGCACTTCATCGACCGAATTGCCGAGCATGGTGACGGCGACCTTGAAGGTCTCGCGCCCAGCCATGCGGATCACCGCACGATTGTTGCTGCCCGCTTCATAGCCCTTCGAAATGCCACCCGTGCAGTACAGCAGGTTCTGGTAGCTGCCATCGGCGTGCAGATGCGTGGAGACAATGCCTGGCTCCGCCGAGCCTTCAAGCACCACGGCGCCGGCGCCATCGGCGAACAGCACGGCCGTGGTGCGATCGGTGAAATCAGTGATGCGCGTGAGCGTCTCGGCACCCACCACCAAGGCGCGGCGCGCCTCGCCCATGCGCACGAACTTTTCAGCAACCGACAGCGCATAGATGAAGCTGCTGCAAGCGGCCTCGACGCTGAAAGCAGGCCCACCCGTGCAGCCGAGGCGGGCCTGCAGCAGCGCGCCTGCGTTGGGAAATACCAGATCGGGGGTGGTCGTGCCGAAGACGATCAGGTCGATGTCGGCAGGCGCGAGTCCTGCAGCCGCAATGGCACGGCGCGCGGCATGCTCGCCCATGTCGACGGTGGTTTCCCCATCCGCCGCGTAGTGCCGGCTCTCGATGCCCGTGCGCTCGCGGATCCACTGGTCCGAGGTTTCCATCTGCTTCTCGAGGTCGGTGTTGTGCACCACACGCTCGGGAAGATAGGAACCGGTGCCGATGATTCTTGCGTACATCCGGTTGGCGGCCGTGGGCGGCGCTTTGTTCCAGGGTGCAGGCGCCTGAGGCGGCAAGCACCCAGCGCCGCGTCCGGCTTCAGTCCTGATCGGCGATGTCGGTCTTGGGCTCAATCACGCGCTTGCCGCGGTAGAACCCGTCCGGAGTGATGCGATGACGCAGATGCGTCTCGCCCGACTGCGGATCGATCGACAGCGCCGGCTTGGCCACCGCATCGTGCGAGCGGT
>DATNCK010000048.1:0-14257 GCA_035571575.1 Steroidobacteraceae bacterium
AGGAGGTGCTGGTCTTCGAAGCAGGGCGCTATGCGCACTCTGACTTTTCACGCCTGTTGCGCAGAGACCATCCCCGATCCCTGCATCCCGTGGTGTATTGCGGCCTCAACCTCATCGCCAACGCCGGGGCGCTGCCGCAAGCCCTGAAGACGCGTCAGGTCGCCCAGCAGGTTGCGCACGGCACGGGTTATTTCGAGCAGCTGGGCAACGATCCAGAACTTGCTGAAACCTTCGCTCGGTTCATGACGCTCACGACCACGCGAGCCGAGCAATTCATTCTCGAGAACCATCGCTTCGAACCGTTCAGGCTTGCCGTCGATGTGGGCGGCAGTCATGGCAGCCTGCTGCTGAGCCTGCTTGCCGCGCGCCCGCAAGCGCACGGCATCCTGTTCGACCTGCCTGAAGTCGTGGCCCAGGCGCCCACTGCCATCGCTAGCCATGCGGCAGGCGCGCGCGTGAAGCTGGTGGGAGGCAGTTTCTTCGACAGCGTGCCCGCGGGCGGCGACCTGTATCTGCTCAAACAGATCCTGCACGACTGGGACGACGAGCGAAGCCTCTCCATCCTGCGCCGCATCCGTGCCGCGATCGCGCCCGATGGGAGGCTGGCGGTTCTCGACCGGCTGCTGCCCGAGGCGCCGCGCCCGCATCCGGCCTATCACATGGATCTCTACATGATGCTGCTGGTCGGAGCCCAGGAGCGAAAACTTTCGCAGTTTGAAACCCTGTTTGGCGCCAGCGGTTTCCGGCTCGACCGGGTGACAGAATATCCCGACGGCCCCAGCGTCATGGAGGCCTTGCCGGTCTGAAGACCCCCCGAAAATGAGGGTTGGTCGAGTTTCTTAACATCGTATTCAGGGATGGTTCAGGGCGTTGGCGTAGGCTTATACCCATGAACCAGAAACTCCCTTCCAGCGCCGCTGTGGCTGTATTTGCGGGCGTCGTGCTGGCCGGTTGTGTCACGCCCCCGCCCCCGCGCCATCACGTTGCGGCCGCGGCACCCGTGGCTCCGCCTCCCAGCCTCACTAAGGTCTATTTCTACCCGCTGCAGAACCAGTCCGAAGCGCAGCAGGATCGTGACCGTTACGACTGCTACAACTGGTCCGTGCGCCAGACAGGTTTCGATCCCGGCAAGCATCTGGCACCGGGTGAGGAACGCGACTCCGTGGTGCCGGCCCGTTCACCGGGTCAGACCATCGGCGCCGCAGCAGCCGTGGGTGCCGTCATTGGCGCCATCGCCTCGAGCCCTGGCAATGGAGCCAAGGGTGCCGCGGTGGGTGCCATCGCCGGCACGGTAGTCGGCTCGGCGGCGGCAGCTTCCCAGCAGCAGGAGGCCCAGGAAATTTCGCGCTATCGCGAACGTCGTGGGTCGTACCGTTATGAACAGCAGGCGGCCGAGTACCGGCGCGCCATGTCCGCGTGCCTCGAAGGCCGCGGCTATTCGGTGAAGTGAGGCAAATCATGAACACGCGATTCCGTGCGGCATTCATCCTGGCGGCGGCCTGTGGCGCGATGGCGCTGAGCACAGTGGCTCCGGCGGGCACCGGTGGCATGGTGGGCGATGTGGCGCGCGAGGCCAAGGAAAAGGAGCGCGCCCGGGATGAGGCGCGCGCTGCGCCGCCGCGTCAGCAGGAGCAGCGTCAGGCACCGCAGCCGCGAATGGAGGCGCAGCGTCCGCCTGCGGCAGCTCAGCAGCGCAGCTACGGTGGCGGTGGTCCGAATTACTCTCCGCGTGATCGCGGCGGCATCAACGGCAATATCGCCGGCCGCACGGCCGATCGCGTCGCGCAGGCACGCAATGGCAATGGCGGCAACTGGAATGGTGGCGGCCATCGTCCGCCGCCGCGTTACATCGACAGGCTGCCCGGCGGCTACCGTCAGTACGCCTGGAATGGTCGGCCGTACTATCACTACGGCGGCGCGTGGTATCGCCCGTACGGCAACCGCTATGTGGTGGTGGGTGCACCCTACGGGTTGTTCGTCAGCTATCTGCCGAGCTACTACAGCAGCTTCTACTTTGGTGACACTCGCTACTTCTACGCCGACGACACCTACTACACCTACGAACCGGCACGTCGCGGCTATGTGGTGACGCGCTCGCCCTACGTCACTGAACAGGATGACGAGGAGAGTGCCGATTCCCTGGACGACGACCTGTTCATCTATCCGGCGCGCGGCCAGAGCGAACAGCAGCAGGCCGATGATCGCTATGAGTGCCATCAGTGGGCGGCCAAGGAAACCCGCTACGACCCGGTGGATTCGGATTTCGACGCCGACAAGCGTGCCGACTACCAGCGCGCGATGACAGCCTGTCTGACCGGCCGGGGCTACAGCGTCAAGTAAGGAATTTCACGGAGCTGACGACCTGAGAAATCGCGCGCCGTTCGGGCTTCAACGCCCGGACGGCCGCGCTGTCAGTTCCTTGTAGCGCGAGATGTCGGCATCGAATTGCGCGCGCAGGTCGGCCTTCTCTTTCTCGCGTGACGCCAGGCTACCCCGCAGTGAGTCGCGCTCTTTCAGGGTACGCACCACTTCGTCGGTCAGCTGATCCGGCACACGCCTGGCATTGGCATTGGCGGAGTACGGCCGGAAGCTGCCAAGACGCCGCTGCAAGTCCGCAAGCCGCTGCTTGTTCAGATCGATGGAGCCGCGCGCAATGTCCATCTGGCCATCGATCAGCGCGATGCGCTCGTCCCGCAGCTGCTCGATGTCCGAAGCCCGGGTGTAGGTGGTCAGCAGGAAGGAGTCATGCTGGCGCCGGCGGGATTCAGTGGCCGCCTGCTGCTGAGCCACATCGGCTTCGGCGGGTGACAGCTGACGCGGATACTGGCGCATCTCCACGCCTTGGGCATTCAGCTCGGAGCGACCCTGCGTCGCGTATTCCGGCGGCACCATGTCTCCGTAGTGGGTGACTCCGTTCTTGTCGACCCACTTGTATGACTTCACGCCCTTGGATTCGGCCGCGAGCAGGGCGGGTGCGGCTATAAGGCAGCTGATTGCCGCGGCAATCAAGATCGGGCGTGGTTTCATTCGCTGATCCTCGCGCAATGCCCGGCCTGAATGCAAAACACCAAGTTTCAGGTTGCGCAGCAACTCACATCGCGGCGCGCGGCTGCACCCCATAACGGGAGCGGTAGGCTTCCATCGGGGCCAGGGCAGTGGCCGGCAGACCAGAGCCGCCCTGTCGCAGCGACTCGATCAGGCCCGCCAGCGTCAGGATGCTGATGCTGGGAATGCCGTACAGACGCTGCACTTCCTGCACGGCCGACTCCTGCAGGTCCGCACCGTCGGCGCCTCGCCCGCGCTCCTGCCGATCCAGCGCCAGCGCTACCCCGGCTGGCTCAGCACCCGCAGCGCGAATGATTTCGATGGACTCGCGAATCGCCGTTCCGGCCGTGATCACGTCATCGACGATCAGCACGCGCCCCGCCAGTGGCCGGCCAACGATGTTGCCGCCCTCGCCATGCGTCTTGGCCTCTTTGCGGTTGAATGCATAGGGGAGGTTGCGACCATGCAGGGAGTACAGCGCAGCAGCCGTGGTGGCGGCCAGCGGAATGCCCTTGTAGGCAGGCCCGAACAGCATGTCGAAATTCAGCTGTGAGGCCTGGATGGCCGCGGCGTAACAACGACCGAGCACCGCCAGCGAAGCGCCGTCATCGAATGAGCCTGCATTGAAAAAATACGGGCTGACACGGCCCGACTTGAGTGTGAACTCGCCGAAGCGCAGCGCATTGCGCGTGAGTGCGAGCTGGATGAATTCTTTCTGATGGTCCTGCATGGGCCTTCCGGGATTCGCTGGATCAAAGCCGCTATGATGCGGTGCGTGCGCATCATAGCGTCGAATAATCCGAAGAGTTCGTGGTGGCGCGAGTGGCTGCGCGCCATCCTGGTTTATCGTCAGCCGCGCATGGCAGCCGCGCTGGCGATCGGCTTCTCCTGCGGCCTGCCATTCATCCTGCTGAGCCAGACCATGACTGCCTGGTTGCGTCAGGCCGGCATCGAGCGCACCGCCATCGGCATGCTCACTTGGGTAACTCTGGTCTACGCGATCAAGTTTCTGTGGGCACCCGTGGTGGACAGGCTGCAGTTGCCGGTGCTGTTTCGGCTGCTGGGACGCCGCCGCAGCTGGATGCTGCTGGCGCAGGCCGGCATCGTGCTGTGCATGCTGAATCTCTCGAGGCTCTCGCCCGGCGATAGTCTGGCCACGGTGGGCTGGGGTGCATTTTTCCTGGCGGTGGCGGCAGCCACGCAGGACATCGCCGGAGACGCCTGGCGCGTCGAGATTGCACCGCCGGAGCAGCAAGGTGCGATGGCCGCCGCGTATCAGTTGGGGTACCGCATCGCGATCATCACCGGCACTGCCGGAGCCTTCTGGGTCGCCGCTGACTACGGCTGGCATCTGAGCCTCACTGCGATGGCGGGCATGTCGGGTGTTGGCATCCTGGCCACTCTGCTGACGCATGAGCCTGCCGTCACTGCGGCGCGTGAGTCCCTGATGCAGGAACAGCGTGTGGTGGACTGGCTGGCCGCACGGCCGCACTGGCCGGCATGGCTGCGCGCACTGGGCTCGCAATTCATCGGCGCGGTGGTATGTCCGCTGACGGATTTCTTCGTGCGTCTGGGCTGGCGGGCGGGCGCGCTGACTTTCGCCTTCATCTGCACCTATCGCCTCACGGACTATGTCGGCGGGGTTATGGCCAACCCCTTCTACATCGACCATGGTTACACGCTGAAGCAGGTGGCTACGGTGGTGAAGAGCTTCGGCCTGATCGCGACGCTGTTCGGCGTGGTGCTGGGTGGCATTGTCGTGGCGCGCTTCGGCATATTGAGGGCACTGCTGGCCGGCAGTCTGCTGATCATGTGCTCCAACATCGGCTATTCGGTGCTGGCCAGCACGCCGATCAACCTCATCGCGCTGGGCAGCATCAACGCCTTCGACAACATCGCCATCGCCGTGCACGGGGTATCCCTGCTGGCATTCCTCGCCAGTCTGACCAGTGCCCGCTACACGGCCACCCAGTACGCAGTGCTCTCTTCCATCTATGCGTTGCCCGGCAAGATGCTGATGGGCGGTTCCGGCTGGGTGGTAGATCAGATCGATTACCCGCCGTTCTTCCTGTATGCCGCCTCGCTGTCGATTCCCGGACTGGTGCTGCTGTTCTTCGTGGCCCGTTCGCGACGCACGGCGCGCGCTGCTGAGGCCTGAGTCTTGAGCGATGTCGTGCCAGCCGGCACCGTGCTGGCACAGCTGGCGGATCTTCCTGATGGGGCTTCGCGCGAGTTCGTGCTCGGTGAAGGCAGCTGGCCGCCTAGTGGCTTTCTGGTACGCATCGGCGATGCCGTGCATGCGTATCTGAACAAGTGCCCGCATGCGCTGCGGCCGCTTAATTTTCTTCCAGACCGGTTCCTCAGTCCCGATGGTGAGCTGATCCAGTGCACGGCGCATGGTGCGCTATTCGAGAAAGACACGGGTCTGTGCATCGCGGGGCCCTGCGTGGATGAATCCCTGCGGCGCATCGCGATCACCGTGCAGGAAGGGCAGGTGCGTTTGGCGGAGACACTGGATGTGGCGGGACTGGAGCGCTGGCCCCGCTAACGGGAGACCGATCGCGTCAACCGTCGCTCACAACGGTCGCGCTCGCCCTCGCCTCAGTAGCGTTCCAGCCCCGATTCGAACAGATCCAGATCCTGCATGGCATCTGCACGCACACCGCGAATCTCGTTCATCGTTGCCGGAACGCCGCCGTAGTCTGCCGCGTCTTCGTGGTCTTCGCCGCCGCGGGAATCATCGGGCGGATCGGCCGTGGCGAGTGAGCCGGCGCGGGCGCGCGCATTCCAGTCGTCGGTGTCGATTTCTTCCAGGTCGCCACCGGCATTCTGGAT
Organism: Steroidobacteraceae bacterium; assembly: GCA_035571575.1. Taxonomy (GTDB): domain Bacteria; phylum Pseudomonadota; class Gammaproteobacteria; order Steroidobacterales; family Steroidobacteraceae; genus ZC4RG30. The sequence goes on from DATNCK010000048.1 coordinate 5,881, forward strand.
CTCGATGATGTCCTCGTCGTCGTCGACGGCGATCACCTCGAAAAGCTGGCCGTGGCTGCGGTACCAGTCGCCCACGATGGGTTCGATGCTCTGAAGTCTTGCCATCCGCTTGACCTCCGCTCGTCCGTGTTGCGCGCTGCTCGTCACTGCTATCCTGCGCCTGCGACGTCGTCTTCCACAAGCGTCGCCTTTTGCGCACAGCACCATGCTCGATCATCTACTGAAATTCTTCGTCACCTTCCTCGTGGTCGTCGAGCCCGTGGGCGTGATTCCGATCTTCATTGCCATGACAGATGGTGTGACGGAGCACGAACGCCGGCGCATGGCGCGCAAGGGTGTGCTGATCGCGGGAGTCATTTTCCTGCTGTTCGCAATCGGCGGTGGCGCATTCCTGCGCACTCTGGGCATCAGTCTCGATGCCTTCCGCATCTTTGGTGGCCTGTTGCTGTTCCTGATCGCCCTGGAGATGGTATTCGGCAAGCCATCGGGATCGCGCACCAGCAGTCCCGAAGAGGAGGAGGGCAAGCGGCGCAACGACATCTCCGTGTTTCCGCTGGCCTTTCCCTTCATCGCGGGACCGGGCTCGCTGGCCACCATCCTGCTGGCCTTCAGTCCGGCGGCGAACGATCTGGTGCTGTTCGGCGCACTGCTGGCTTGTATCGCGGTGGCGCTGGTTTGCTCACTGCTGACGCTGTACCTGGCATCGCCGATCATGAAACTGATGGGCGTCACCGGCGCGAATGTGGTGAATCGCCTGTTCGGGGTGGTGCTGGGTGCGCTGGCCGTGCAGTACGTGATCGATGGCGTGCGCGCCAGCTTGTTACTGCATTAGGCGCCCGCACCCGTATTCTTCGCGCGCTAGCGCGCCGTGTCGGGCAAGCTCATTTGCAGCGCGCGCAGTGCGTCGCTCGGTTCACCCGCGGGATTGCTCTTGAGATAGTTGCCGAGCAGCGTCTGGGCTACACGGCGCCGGCCTGTGTGCTGCGCGTAGTTCACCAATGCCACGACCTCTGCTTCGGTGGCAGGCGCAAAACTGCCCGCAGCCGCGAGCCCCGCATCGACAACCGACATGGCCAGCATGGGCTGCTTCAGCTCCAGCAGCACTGGCAGCAGGCTGCGCAGGAAGCGCGGATATTCGCGCGGTTCATTCCAGTGGATGCCGGCCTGCAAAATCGCATGCAGATCGCCTTTCAATTGCGCCGGTTTTGCCTCGCGCAGCCAGCTTGCGGCGCTGGTGGCCGCGCGTGAGGATTCGCGCACACGCAGATCCTTGTACAGGGCATCGATGAACTGCTGGCGCACACTGCGGCGCTCTTCTTCCTCGCGTTGCGCAATGCGTTCCGGACTCTGGCGCGGCTCGAAACCCAACTCACGGCGCCGGACGTACAGCACGCCGCCGATGGCCGAGTAAGCCAGAAACAGCAGCATCTCGACTGCGGCGACGATCAGCATCCTGGAGCTCAGTCGCTGCGCCACCAGCACAGCCAGCAGGGCGCAACCGAAGACGAACAGCGCCACGAGCGGATACCAGATGCCGAAGCCGCGCATCACGCGCCCGAGTTCGAGCGGGTTCAATGCGTCCAGTGCATGACCAGTGATGGCGCAGGCGCCCAGCGACGCCGGAAACAGCAGCGCTGCAATGATCAGTGCCGGCAGCACCGGCCATTGCGGATGCGTGTACAGCAATACGCCCGTAGCAACCGCGAGCACTGGGTGGATCCAGGCGCGTGCGTCCTGTAGGGCCGTGGCCAATTCCACCGATGCGGCCTGCGACTCGCGAACACCGTTGGCCACATCGTCAATCATCTGCAGAGCGTATTGAGTGACCCAGACCAGCAGCAGCCATATGGCAGCCACCGAAATGACCATCCGCATCAGATCGCCGCCGATGAACATGCCCAGGAATACAGAGGTCAGCGCCACGAACAGCAGGGTGGCCAGCTGGAAGGGCATGGTCAGGGCTCGCCACAGCTCCGGCAGATCGTCGCGGGTGTGTTCGATGGCCAGGGGCGTGTTCTGTTTCGGCACTTAGTTACTGCCTAAAACAATCACTGACCGGCTGCTGTTCGTCCCATTTGTCATTTTGCGACCTGTTCGTGATCCAAACATCCTTGAAATAAGGGAACATCGCTCCCATATTGATGTCTGAGCAGTTGTCTCCTAGACAATTGCAGAGACGGCAATAGCATCCAAGGCAACTAGAAAGGAATGATCATGTCGGACGTCGTACTCACCGTAACCATTTTCCACACCCTCGCGGCTGTGACCATCTTCGGGTTCATGGTTTTCGGTGTACTGCAGGCGATTCAGCGTCGGGATTAAGACCTAGATTCGCTCATAGCAAAGGTCGTGCACCGCAAACCCAAGCCGTTGACCACGCCTTTCGAAGCGCGTCAGCACACGGCCGGGATTGCGGGGCACGAAGCGGCCATCAGGGGCGAGATTGCGCAGCCCAGGAGTCGCATTGAGCACGTCGAGCATGGCCTCGGCGTAGGGCTCCCAATCGGTAGCCAGCTGCAGCGTCCCGCCGCAGCGCAGGCGAGAGGCGGCCAGTGCCGCAAATCCCGGATTGATCAGCCGCCGCTTGTGGTGGCGCTTCTTGTGCCAGGGATCCGGAAACAGCACCAGCAAAGCATCCAGTGAGTCGGGCGCAATCTGCGTCTGCAGCACTTCGACGGCATCGTGCTGGATCACCTTCAGGTTCGTGAGCCCGGCGACGGACGCCTGGCGCAGCAGATGCCCGACGCCGGGCGGATGCACTTCCACCCCGATGAAGCGCCGCTGCGGGTGTGCGGCAGCCAGGGCCAGCAGGTTGTCCCCATTGCCGAAGCCGATTTCCAGGGTGCAGGGCGCGTCCGTGCCGAACAGTGCCGGCAGATCCAGCGGCTGCGCCGCATAGTCGATGCCATAGCGCGGCCATTGTTCGTCCAGCGCGCGCTGCTGCGAATCGGTGAGCCGGCCGCCGCGCACCACGAAGCTGCGGATGGTGCGCTGTCGCCGCGGATCATCCGGGCTGCGTTCGTCGCTCATCGGCTTTCCAGTTCGCTCCAGCGCGCGAAGGCTGCCTCGATCTTTGCCTCGAGGTCCGTCAGTACCTGCATTTTCGCCGCCACCTCGCCATGCGGCCGCGTGTAGAACTGCGGATGCTGCGTTTCGAGCAGCAGGGCGTTGCGTTCGGCGTCCATCGATTCCAGCCGCTGCGGCAGTTCGGTGAGTTCGCGCTGTTCCTTGAAAGACAGGCGGCGCTTCGGCGCCTCGCCCGCGCCGCGTTGCGATTCAGCGGAGGCCTTGCTTTCGCGCGCCGCCGCTGCGACCTGGCGGATGCGCGCCGCCTCGCGGGCATCACGCCAGCGCACCCAGTCGCTGTAGCCGCCGACGAAGTCCTGCACGCTGCCATCGCCTTCCAGCACCAGCAGGCTGGTGACCACGCGATCGATGAAGGCGCGGTCGTGGCTCACCAGCAGCAGGGTGCCGGAGAAATCCGCCACCATCTCCTGCAGCAGTTCCAGCGTGTCGATGTCCAGGTCGTTGGTGGGCTCGTCCATCACCAGCAGATTCGCCGGCTGCGCGAACAGTCGCGCCAGCAGCAGTCGATTGCGCTCGCCGCCTGAAAGAGCACGCACTGGCGTCAGCAGCTGCTCGGGTCGGAAGAGAAAGTCGCGCAGATAGCCGCTGACATGGCGGTTCTCGCCATTGACCAGCACGAAGTCGCTGCGCGCATTGATGTTGTGCATGACGGTGGCGTCGAGATCCAGTTGCGCGCGCTGCTGGTCGTAGTACGCCACTTCCTGCCGGCCGCCGCGACGCACGGTGCCGGTGGAGGGCTGCAGCTCGCCCAGCAGCAGTTTCAGCAGCGTGCTCTTGCCGGCGCCGTTGGGGCCGACGATGCCGATGCGCTCGCCGCGCAAAATGCGCGTCGTGAGACCGCGGAAGATCTCGCGACCGCCGAGAGTCACGGCCGCATCTTCGGCCTCGAACACCAGCTGGCTGCCGCTCTCGGCTTCCTGCACGGCAAGCTTTGCCTGCCCGGGCCGGTCGAGCCGCTCGCGCCGTTCCTCGCGCATGGCCTTGAGTTCGCGCACGCGGCCTTCGTTGCGCGTGCGCCGCGCCTCCACACCCTTGCGGATCCACACTTCTTCCTGCGCCAGCCGCTTGTCGAACAGCGCGTTCTCGCGCGCTTCATTCGCCAGCTGCCCGGCCTTCTTCTGTGCGTAATCGTCGTAGTTGCCCGGCCAGCTGCTCAAGGCGCCACGATCCAGATCGATGATGCGCGTGGCGATGCGATTGACGAAGGCGCGATCGTGGCTGACGAACAGCAGCGCGCCGCGGAATTCGAGCAGGCGCTGTTCCAGCCACTCGATAGTGGTGATGTCCAGATGGTTGGTGGGCTCATCGAGCAGCAGCAGCTCGGGTTCGAGCACCAGTGCGCGTGCCAGCAGCGTGCGGCGCCGCCAGCCACCGGAGAGGCTTTCGTAGGCCACATCGCCGTCGAGGCCCAGCTGCGACAGCACGATGTCGACGCGGGTGGGGATCTCCCAGCTTTCGAGCGCCGCGGCGCCGGAGCCGCCGTTGGCCTGGGTCTGGAAGGCGCCCTCAACCACCTCGCGGACACTGGCCGCCGGCACCGCGACGATGTCCTGTTCGAGTACCGCAATTTGCGCACCCGGGCGCAGCCAGACAATCCCTGAATCCGGCAGAAGTTGTCGGCAAGCCAGCCTCAGAGTTGAGCTCTTTCCTTCGCCATTGCGACCCACGACACAGACCCGCTCGCCAGGCTCCACCTGCAGCCCCGCATGCTGCAGCAGCGGCCGTGATCCGAAGGCCAGCGAGACATCATCGAGACGCAGTACGGGTGGCATTCAGGTACCGCCAAACGTGAAGCCGGTCCGTAACTGCAAAGCGGCATGGGCCGATAATTGATTCTGTCCAATCGTGCGCATGATCTGAGGGTCCGTTTTGTTCGCAATCATCGGAACGCTGGTAGTCCTGGGATCCGTCCTCGGCGGCTTCCTCATGGGCGGCAGCAGCATCCTGCTGCTGTGGCATCCGCTGGAGATCGTGGTGATCTGCGGCGGCGCGCTGGGCGCGTTCCTGATCAGTAATCCTCTCAAGGTGGTCAAGGCCGCGTTTGGCGGTGCGCTCGGCATCGCGAAGGGTTCCCGCTACGGGCGCGCAGAATATATCCAGTTGCTGAAACTGGTGTACGACATTCTGGTGATGGCGCGCAAGGAAGGCGTGCTGGCCATCGAGCGGCACATCGAGGATCCGGCCAAGAGCGATATCTTCAAGAAATATCCGAAGATCCTCGCCGACCATCACATGATGGAATTCATCATCGACTGCCTGCGGCTGATCTCCGGCGGCAACCTGGATCCGCACGAGCTGGAGAGCCTGCTCGAATACGAGCTGGACACGCATCACAAGGAATCGGCCGAACCTTCGCATGCCGTGCAGCGCGTGGCCGATGCGCTGCCCGGCTTCGGCATCGTGGCAGCCGTGCTCGGCATCGTCAGCACCATGGCAGCCATCGAAGGTTCGAGCACGGCCGAGATCGGTCACCGCGTCGGCTCGGCGCTGGTGGGAACCTTCCTCGGCATTCTGGTGGCCTACGGACTCGTCGGTCCCATTGCCGCCGCCATGGAGCACAGGGCGCACGAGGAATCCAAGGCCTTCGAAGTGGTGAAGATGGCCCTCGTGGCCAGCGTGCGCGGCTATCCGCCGCCGGTAGCCGTGGAATTCGCGCGCAAGCTGCTGTTCGCCGGCGTGCGCCCCAACTTCAAGGACCTGGAGCAGGAGCTGCGCGGCAAGAAGCCGGCCGGCTGAACGGGTAGCGCCAGATGAGCGACGACAAACGCCCGATCATCATCGTCAAGCGCAAGATCAACGCGGCCGGCCATCACGGCGGCGCGTGGAAGGTTGCGTACGCCGACTTCGTGACCGCGATGATGGCCTTCTTCATGGTGATGTGGCTGGTGGCTTCGGTCACGAAAGAACAGCGTGCCGCCATGTTCGAGTACTTCAAGAACCCGAGCATGGAAGTTGGCAAGAGCGTGAAGGCCGCGCCGGGTCAAGCCGGTCCTGGCGGCGCGAGCACCGCCGTGATCGACATGGGCGGCGGCATGGATGCGCCCAAGACCATGGACACGCCGGACCAGGGGCTCTCCCAGCTTACGCCCAAGGTGACCGAGGATGATGCCCGCAAGATCGCGCGCGAGGCGGAGAAAAGGCAACTGGAAACGCTGCTGCAGGAACTGCGGGAGGCCATCGACAAGAGCGTGGCGATGGAACCCTTCAAGGATCAGCTGCTGCTCGACATCACGCCCGAGGGCCTGCGTATCCAGATCGTCGACAAGCAGAACCGCCCGATGTTCGATCTGGGCAAGTCTGCGCTCAAGGACTACACCGGCCAGATCCTGCGTGAAGTGGCCAAATACCTGAACACCGTGCCCAACCGCATCAGTCTGAGCGGCCACACCGACAGCAATGCCTACGGAGCCACCCGCAACTACACCAACTGGGAGCTGTCTGCCGATCGCGCCAATGCCGCGCGCCGGGCGCTGCTCGAAGGCGGACTGGAGCCGGCGAAGATCGCCCGCGTCGTCGGCCTGGCTTCCTCGGTGCTGTTCGACAAGAAGAACCCGTTCAACCCGATCAACCGGCGCATCAGCATCATCGTGATGACCAAGAGCGCGGAAGCCACGGCGCTTTCCACCGATGCACCGGACGTGGAAGTGGCACGTGAGGCGATTGAGTCCGGACAGGCCTCTACTGCGGCGCCCGGTGCGGCAGTGCCTGGCGCGGATGCGACACTTCCTGCTGCTGATGCGGCGCCCGCGGCGACAGCACCCGCAACGGCCGCGAGCAACGCGCCTGCAACCGTCGCGCCAGCGACATCACAGGCGGCGCTGGCCGCCGAAACGGCGGCGAACAAGGCAGCCGTCCGGCCGGCGGCGGTATCCCCGCAACGCGTGGCTGCTGCCGCAGAAGCGTTGGCGGCCAGCAAGCCCTGAGTCGCCGCGCGCGGTGACAGCGCGGGTTTTCTCTGCCTACACTTGGGTATGTCAGGCATCGGACCCGCTTCACTTTTCATACTCGTCACGAATATCGCGCTGAGCCTGGCGGGTCTTTTCGTCGCGCCGCGCATCATCGAGCGCTGCCTGTTCCGGCCCTACGAGTACGCGCGCGGGCTGCGTCGCGCCACCATCGTCACCAGCGGCTTCGTGCATGCAGATCTGGCGCATCTGCTGTTCAACATGATTGCGTTTTTCTCCTTCGGCGTGCCGCTGGAGCGCCGCATCGGCACGCTATTGTTCGTGCTGCTGTATGGCGCGGGCCTGCTGCTCAGCCAGTACGGCACTTACCGCAAGCACCGCAACCATCCCGAGTACGCCACGCTCGGCGCCAGCGGCGCAGTGTCGGCCGTGATGTTCGCCTATATCGTGTACTCGCCCACCAGCAAGCTGATGCTGCTGTTCTTCCCGGTGCCGATTCCTGCGCCGCTTTTCGGCATTGCCTATCTGGCCTACAGCATCTGGTCCGCGCGCAACAGCCGCGATCGCATCAACCATGACGCGCACCTGGGCGGCGCGCTCACTGGTCTGGTGTTCGTGGCGCTGTTCGATCCGCAGGCTTATGTCCGTGCCTGGGAACTTGTCACCGGCTGAGTGGTATATATTGAAGGCATGAGTGCGTTTCTGAACCGCATGGCAGGGTCGCGGCGCCATTGGCGCATCGCGTTGCTGCTGTTGGGGCTGCTGGCCTCGACCACGGTGCAGCTCGCCGCAGCCACGCACTGGCACAAAGCCAGCATTCCAGTTGTCGCCACCGACCATTCCGCGCCACAGGCTCCCGCCCGTGACAGCAATGACCGTGATGGCTGCCTGCTGTGCCAGGTGGTCGCGCACGCATCCGCCGCGGCGCCGCCCCCCGCGCCGTGGGTGCTGGTCGATGTCCTCGAATCCGGCGCCGTTTTCAGTTCCGCCGCACCGCATGGCATTGCGGTCATCCAGCCTTCGCACTCCTGGCAGGGTCGCGCTCCTCCTCAGGTCTGAACGTCCGATCGATGTATCGCAGGCGGGCCAAAGCTTTGGCTCGCGTCTGAAGACGTTTCTGATTCGAGGATGACAACATGTCTCATTCTTTCGTTGCCCGTTGCATGCGGGCCGCAACGCTATTCCTTCCCGTCGCCGTCTTCGGCGCGGACAACCCCGAGGTCGAACACGCCGCTGATCTTGAAACCGTCGTGGTGACGGCATCGCCCATTGGCGATCCGGATCGACTGGCCACCATCGCCGGCAGCGTCGATCGCAGCGCGCTGCTGCGCAGCGGCGCCGCAACGCTGGCCGATGGTCTTTCGCAGGTGCCCGGTGTGACCAGC
>DATNCK010000049.1:0-9232 GCA_035571575.1 Steroidobacteraceae bacterium
CGCGAGATTGGCAATCATCACGACGTAGCGACCAACGAGATCTTCGGGTTTGTAGCTGCCGGCGATGCCTGAGAACACATTGCGCTGCTCGGTGCCGAGATCCAGTTTCAGTTTCAGCAGCTTGTCCGAGCCTTCCACGCGCGAGGCTTCGAGCACCTTGGCGGCGCGCAGATCCAGTTTGGCAAAGTCGTCGATGCTGATCACGTGTTTGTCCTGATTCTTCGATGCGGCGGTCGGCGGGGCAGAGGGCGCGGAAACGACCAGCTGTTTCACGACGGCCGGATCGACGCGTGCGGCCAGCTGCGGATACTTGGCGATGGGTAGGTCGAGCAGTGGCTGTTGCACACCGTTCCAGTGTGCGAAGGCATCCGCGCCGAGCCAGCCCGCGGCGCGGGCGGCGATGCCGGGCAGCACCGGTGCAAGATACGTCATCAGCACGCGGAACAGGTTGATGGCCTGCGTGGCCACCGCCTGTGCCTCGGCCAGACGCGCGGGATCTTTGGCCAGCACCCAGGGCTTCTTCGCATCCACATACTGATTGGCGCGATCGGCCAGCAGCATGATGTCGCGGATGGCGGCCGCGTAATCGCGCGCCTCGAATTGCGCCGCAAGGGGTTCCGCCGCAGCTGCGAACTGCTGGTATAGCGCAGGATCGGGCAGCGTCGCGGCGAGCCGGCCGCTGGCGCGCTCGATGAAAGGCGCGCAGCGGCTGGCGATGTTCACCAGCTTGCCCACCACGTCCGAATTCACGCGCGCGGTGAAATCCTCGAGGCTCAGATCGATGTCATCCAGACCGTTGCTGAGCTTGGCTGCGAAGTAGTAGCGCAGCTGGTCTGCGGGTAGCAGGTTCAGATAACCGCGCGCGGTGATATTGGTGCCGCGCGACTTGGACATCTTCAGTCCATCCACGGTGAGGAATCCGTGCACGTGCACGCCCGTGGGCCGGCGATAGCCCGCGCCCTGCAGCATCGCCGGCCAGAACAGCGTGTGGAAGTAGCTGATGTCCTTGCCGATGAAGTGATGCAGTTCGGTGCTGGAGCTGGCCTTCCACCAGGCATCGAAATCCAGGCCACGCTTCGCAGCCAGCGCCGCGAAGCTGCCGATGTAGCCGACCGGAGCATCGAACCACACGTAGAAGAACTTGCCGGGCGCATCCGGAATCTCGAAACCGAAGTAGGGTGCGTCGCGGGAGATGTCCCAGTCCGTCAGTCCTACCTTGAACCATTCCTCGAGCTTGGCGCGCACCGCAGGCTGAAGGCCGTGCGTCGCCAGCCATTCGCGCAGATCGGCTTCGAAATCGCCCAGTTTGAAGAACAGATGTTCGGAATCGCGCAGGACCGGCTTGGTACCCGTCACCGTGGAGATGGCGTCTTTCAGTTCCGCCGGCGAATAAGTAGCGCCGCAGTTCTCGCAGGAATCCCCGTACTGGTCGGGCGTGCCGCAACGTGGGCAGGTGCCGCGCACGAAGCGATCCGGCAGGAACATGCCGGCCTTTTCGTCGTAGGCCTGGCGGACGGTGCGACGGTCGATGGAGCCGCGCTTGACTAGTGCCTGGTAGATCTCGCTGGAATAGCGGCGGTTCTCTTCCGAATGCGTGGAATGGAAATGGTCGAAGCTGATGTTGAGGTCGGCGTAATCGCGCTGATGTTCCACTGCCGCCGCGGTGATGAGTTGCTCGGGCGTGATGCCATCCTGGCGCGCCTTGATCATGATGGGCGTGCCGTGGCAATCCTCGGCACACACGAACAGGCATTCGTTGCCGCGCAGCCGCTGAAAGCGCACCCAGATATCGGTCTGCACCGATTCGAGGATATGCCCCAGATGCAGTGGACCGTTGGCGTAGGGCAGTGCGTGGGTAACGAGAATCTGGCGAACCGTGCTCAACCGAAAAATCCTTTAACCGATGTCCTTCACATTCTCGAAGCGGGCCTTGTTGATGGCTTTCTTGTACGCCTCTTTGCCCGAAATCTGCCGCTGATCCAGCAGTGCCTGGATGGAGGTATCCATGGTGCGCATGCCGCTGGCCGCGCCGGACTGCATGGTGTTCTCCAGCTGGTCGAGCTTGCCCTGGCGGATCAGGTTGGCCACGGCGGAGTTGTTGACCAGGATTTCCAGCGCCGCGACGCGCCCCTGCCTGTCCGAACGCTGCAGCAGCTGCTGCGAGATCACGCCGCGCAGTGAAGTGGACAGCATGGTGCGCACATGCGACTGCTTGTCGGAAGGAAACACATTGATGATGCGATCGACCGTCTGCGCCGCGCCATTGGTGTGCAGCGTGCCCATCACCAGAATGCCCATCTCGGCCGCGGTGACGGCGATCTGGATGGTTTCCAGGTCGCGCAACTCGCCCACCAGGATCACGTCCGGATCCTCGCGCAGTGCCGAATGCAGCGATTGCGCGAAGCTCTGCGAATGCAAGCCGATCTCACGCTGGCTGATCAGGCAGTTGCGCCGCTGGTGCACGAACTCGATCGGATCCTCGATGGTGAGGATGTGACCTTTGTCGCGCTTGTTGATGTCGTCGATCATGGCCGCGAGCGTGGTGGACTTGCCCGAGCCGGTCTTGCCGGTCACCAGGATCAGTCCGTTGTTGGCTCGCGCCAGCGCCCGCACCGAGTCGGGCAGCGCCAGCTCGTCCATGGTCAGTGCCTTGGACGGAATTGCGCGGAATACCGCGCCCATGCCATTGAGCTGGCGCATGACATTGACGCGGAAGCGCCCGAGATCGCCCAGCGTATAGGCGAAGTCCGCACCGTCCTGTTTCTCGAAACGCGTCTGCGCCTTGTTCGGCATGATTTCGTACAGCGCCTGGCGCACGAAGTCTGCGGTCAGCGATTCGGGACGCAGCGGCGAGAGATCGCCGTACAGCCGGATGCGCGCGGGATCACCCGCGATGAAATGCAGGTCCGAACCTTTGCGGTGCAGTACTTCCTGCAGGTATGTATCGATGAGGGCCATCAGGAGGGCGGGCCGCCTGTCTGCGGCGGATCGAGCTTGGGCATGAGGCTGGTGTCGGTGACGAATTTCTGCAGCACGCGCTTGTCGTTGGCGAACGAGTAGGCGTGATCCGGATCGATCTCCCTGGCCTGTACCGCGGCCAGCAACCCCTGATCGAGCAGCTGCATGCCGAACTCGCGCCCCATCTGCACCTGGCTCGGGATCTGGTGCGTCTGGTCGGTCTGGATGAGCTTGGCGATGGCTTTGGTCATCACCATGACCTCGCAGATGGCTTTGCGGGCCTGGTTGTCCACGGTCTTGCACAGCACCTGCGTGACCACGGCCAGCAGGCTCTGCGACAGAAAGCTCTTGGTCTGTTCGCGCTCCTCGATGGGCAGCGCATCGATGACACGGTCGATGGTCTTTACGGCGCCAGTGGTGTGCAGTGTGCCGAGCACCAGGTGACCGGTCTCGGCCGCCGTCATCGCCATGGAAATGGTCTCTGCATCGCGCATTTCACCGACCAGGATCACATCCGGATCTTCGCGCATGGCCGCGCGCACTCCTTCGGCAAAGGTGGGCAGATGCGTGCCCAGTTCGCGCTGGATCACCTGGCTGGTCTTGCTGCGGTGGACGAACTCGATGGGATCCTCGAGGCTGATGATGTTCAGCTTGCGGGTGGTGTTGAGCAGATCGATCATCGCGGCCAGCGTCGTGGACTTTCCCGAACCGGTGGAGCCGGTGACCAGGATCATGCCCTGGTGGTAGTCGCAGAGTTTCTTCACGATCGGCGGCAGGCCCAGACGATCGAGCGTGGGAACCTCGCTGGGGATGGCGCGAAACACCGCGCCCACGCCGGTGTCCTTGCGGAACACGTTGACGCGGAAGCGCCCGCCATCCACTGACACGTACGAGAAGTCGACATCCTCGCCCGCGTTGAAGCGTTCGGTCTGCGTGGGAGTGAGGATCTCCAGGACATACCCTTCCAGCTCGGTGTCGCGCAGCTCACGGAACTTGATGGGCACCAGATCGCCAAACATGCGCAGCATGGGTGGTACACCGACCGCCAGGTGGATGTCGGAACAGCCCTGCTGCGTGCCCAGTTTGAGGAAGGCGTCTATGCGTGCCATAGACGCAATCTTACGTCATGCAAAGCGTTCGAGCGCGACCCGCATGTCTTCCATGCTCTGGAAGCGCTTGGCCTTGTCCACGGCCATGGCCTTCATGATCAGATCCGACAGCCCAGGTGGCAGTTTCGGGTTCAATTCCTGCGGCGCGCGTGCCTTGCCCTGCACGTGCTGGTACATCACCGCCATGTGATCGCCGCGGGCATAGGGCGGCACGCCGGTGAACATCTCGTACATGATGACGCCGATGGCGTAGATGTCGGCGCGCTCGTCCACCTTGCGGCCCAGGATCTGTTCCGGCGCCATGTACTTGGGCGAACCAATCACGTAGCCGGTCTTGGTGAGCTGGGTATCGCCTTCGCGATGCGCAGCCGCCACGCCGAAGTCCACGATCTTCAGCAGTCCCTCGTTGTTGATGAGCACGTTGGCGGGCTTCAGATCCCGGTGCACGATGCCCACCTTGTGCGCCACCGTCATGCCCACGCACATGTCCATGGCGAACTTCACGGCCTTCTTCGTCTCGACGGGCTTCTCGTTGACCACCTCCGCACCCAGCGTGTGCGAGGGGAAGTATTCCATCGAGATGGCGTAATTGCCCTGGATCTGCAGGAAATCGTAGATGCGGATGACGTTGTGGTGCGTGATCTTGCGCGAGTAGCGCAGCTCGTGCACGAAGCGCTTCATCATCTCCTCGTCTTCCGACACATTCGGATTGAGGAATTTGAGGATGAGCCGGTCGTCGACGACGGTGTCTTCCATCAGCAGCACGGTGCCGAAGGCGCCCTTGCCGATGCGTTCGATGAACTTGTAGCGCCCCTCGACCATGTCGCCGCTGCGCAGCGTGCCGATGTCCAGCTTCATCGTAGCCGCTGGCTGCTCCACCTGGTGCAGCAACGGCTTGATCTCGGCCTCTTCCACCGGCACGGAGCGGACGGGATCGGACATGTTGATGGCCTGGGTGGCGCCCGTCGCGCGCGATCCAGATGCCAATGCGGAGGAGCTTCCGGTATCGCCGGCCAATCGTGACGACATCTCTTTCAGCGCGGCGCTGGCAGCCTGCGCGACACCCGAGTCCGGATTCTGCGCCTGCGCCTGCAGCTGCAGCCGCACATGCTCGGCGCGGCGGTCATCACTGAGACGTGCCACCGCCTGTATGGCCTCGATGCGCAGTTCCTTCTCAGGTCGCGACAGGAAGGGCAGCAGCTGCTCGACATTCTTCGGCTCACCCAGCCTGCCGATGGCGCGCACCACCACGCCCAGCGAGCGAGGTGGCGTGGTGAGCAGCATTTCGACCAGTCGCGGCAGCGCGCGCTTGTTGCCGATCTCGGCCAGGGCATCCACCGAGCGTTCGCACACCCACCAGTCCTTGTCCTTGGTGGACTCGATGAGCAAGCCCACCGCGCGCTCGTCCTTGGTCTGATTCAGGATCTCGATGGCGCCGCGGCGGATGTCATCGTCCTTGTCGCGCGCCAGCTGCAGCACCGCATCGATGACCTTCGGACCGCCGATCTTGCCCAGCGCATCACCGGCGCGGCTGCGCACCCACCAGTCATCGTCCTTGATGGCTTCGAGCAGGTACTTGACGGACTTGGCGTCGCCAATCTCGTTGAGCACTTCCACAGCCGCACGCCGCGCGTATTCGTTCTCGTCCTTCAGCGCCGGGATCAGATGCTTGATGGTGTCCGGATCGTTGGCGCGGATCAGCACGTCGATGGCCCGGTTCTGCACGTCGATTTCCTGGTCGCGCAGCAGCTGGCAGATGGCAGCCACGTCCACCGGGCCGTCCATGCGCGCCAGCGCCGCCAGCGCCGCCGAGCGGATCATCTTGTTGTTGTCGCGCAGCTGGTTCTGCAGCGCACGCTTGACCTCGGGCTGGTTGAATCGCGACAGGATGTTGATGATGTGCATCCGCGCAATGGGGTCTTTGCCTTCCAGCCGGCTGGTCAGTTCCGTCAGTGCGCTGCTGTCGGCAATTTCCGCGATGACGCGAAACAGCGCGGCCTTCTCGTTGGCCTCCTGCGAGTAGGCCGCATTCAGCAGCTCGCGCAGATTGAAACGGGTGCGCTGCGCATGGATCACATCCATCAGCGCCGATTTGGATACGCCCTTGGCATTCAGTGCCTCGAGCAGCAGGCCGGGCGAGTAGCTGTGGCTGCTGGTCAGCGCCCAGGCCACACCTGCCGCAATGCGGGGGCCGCCTTCGCACAGTCCGGTCACGAACTGCGGAAAGGTCTTGTTGGTCACCAGCGTGGACAGCACATCCACCAGCGCGACGGTGGCATTCTTGTCTGCATCGGCCAGGGACTGGATCACCGGATCGATGACGCTGGCGCCCATGCCCTTGAGCTTGGCGACGGATTTGAGGGTTTCCTCGCCGAGCGGCTCATTGGTCGACTTGATCTGGGTGATCAGCCGGTCAGAGCGCATGTTGCTGAAGAAGCCCATGAATGGTGGCGTCAAACGTCCTGGTTAACTTAAGAATTATGCCATAGGGCTTCCAGGGCCCCGCTGCGACGCGGCGCGCACTGCTAGAATCCGCGCCCCTATGGCACCCCCCTCGGCAGATGCGCTGGCAGCGGCGCGCCCCGTCATCGAAGCCCATGTCGAGCCCTCGATCGGCCGGCCCTTGGGCGAAATGCAGGCCATCACAGGGCTCACCGCCACCACCAGCGGTCTCACCCTCGCGCTGAGCCTGCCGGTGCCCGTGGGCGGCCTGGAGGCATCCCTTGCCGCTGGCCTGAGCACGGCCCTGCAACGCGCCGGAATAGTGCAACCGCTGTCGCTGTCGCTGGAGTCCCGCATTACGGCCCAGGCGGTGCAGAAGCCGCTGAAGCCCATGCCTACGGTACGGAACATCGTGGCCGTGGGTTCGGCCAAGGGGGGGGTTGGTAAATCAACCGTCGCCGCGAATCTGGCCCTGGCCTGGACCCTGCAGGGCGCGCGCGTGGGGCTGCTCGATGCAGATGTCTATGGCCCCAGCCAGCCCATGCTGTTGGGCGTGGAGGGCATCAAACCGGAAACCGTGGACAACAAGCGCATTGTGCCGGTCAGCGCACACGGCCTGAAAATGCTGTCCATCGGTCTGCTGATCGACCCCGAACAACCGGCCATCTGGCGCGGACCCATGGTCACGCAGGCGCTGATGCAGCTGCTGAACGAAACCGAGTGGGGCGAGCTGGACTACCTGGTTCTCGACCTGCCGCCGGGCACCGGTGACCTGCAACTCACCCTGGCGCAGCGTGTGCCCGTGGCCGGTGCCGTGGTAGTGACCACCCCGCAGAAGCTGGCCGTCGCCGATGCCCGCAAAGGCTTGAGGATGTTCGAGAAGGTCTCGGTGCCAGTGCTCGGCGTGGTGGAGAACATGAGCACGCATGTGTGCAGCCAGTGCGGACATGAAGATCACCTGTTCGGTCGCGGAGGAGGCGAACAGCTGGCGCGCGACTGCGGCACGGAGTTTCTCGGCGCACTGCCGCTGGATCCGGCCATCGGTGTCGAGTGCGACCAGGGCCGCCCGACGGTGATCGCAGCGCCCGATAGCGCGCGGGCGCGCCGCTACCTGGACCTGGCGCGGCGCGTGGCCGGTGCATTGGCGCGCCGTCCCCGCGACCGCAGCGCTGCATTTCCCGGAATCGTGGTGGAGAGAAGTTCATGAGCATCAAGTCGGATCACTGGATCCGCCGCATGGCGGCCGAACACAAGATGATCGAGCCCTTCGAGCCAGGGCAGGTGCGCGATGCCGGCGCCGGCCGCATCGTCTCCTACGGCACCTCGAGCTATGGTTATGACGTGCGCTGCGCGCGCGAGTTCAAGATCTTCACCAACATCAACAGCACCATCGTCGACCCGAAGGCCTTCGATCCGCAGAGCTTCGTGGATGTGAGTTCGGATGTGTGCATCATCCCGCCCAATTCCTTCGCGCTGGCCCGCACCGTGGAATACTTCCGCATCCCGCGCAATGTGCTGGTGGTGTGCCTGGGCAAGAGCACCTATGCGCGCTGCGGCATCATCGTGAACGTGACGCCGCTCGAACCGGAGTGGGAAGGGCATGTCACGCTGGAGTTTTCGAACACCACGACGCTGCCCGCCAAGATCTACGCCAATGAAGGCGTGGCGCAGATGCTGTTCTTCGAATCAGACGAGGTGTGCGGCACCTCGTACAAGGATCGCGGCGGCAAGTATCAAGGACAGAGAGGCGTGACATTGCCGAAGGCCTGAGCCTTCAGTTGCGCGAAGCGCTCAGCAGCGTCATCGACCACTGCACGCTCTTGCCTTCGCGCCGCTCCACCTTCAGTGGGAGGTAGCCCATGTCGGGTGCGCACCAGAAAAAGGTGCCATCCGCCGAGCCGGGCCGGGCGCTGCGGAAGATCACGGTGTGGCGTTCGCCCAGCACGGTCTGCAGGTTTTCCTCACCCTGCGCCGTGTAGTTGTAATCCTTGACCTTGTCCTTATCGAGCAGCACGAAATATTTGGGCGTGCGGCCCGAAAGCAGCTCGTGCATCAGCGCCACCTGTACCGACAGGCTGTCGAGCAATCCCGGTTGCAGCGGCAGGTCTACGCGGCGGCGTTCTGCCGTGCCCGTGACGCGACCGGCATTCCAGTCGAAACGTACGTCCTGATCCTTGCCGGTGCCCGAGGTGCCGTCTTCGGCGGTGAACTGCTCCGGTACGATGTGATCGTCGCGGATGGTGAACAGACTGCGTGAATGCAGCTCTGCCGGCATGGCCAGCCGGAACAGCCCGCGGGCGGTGCTGATCGACTGATACGACCATCGTCCATCGGCCAGGCGCTGCAACTGCACCTGTGCGGTGCCCGCCGACATGCCATGCCAGGTGATGGCAAAGCTGGCTGTGAATGGCTGCAGTTCTGCGGCAGTCACGGAGCCGGCGAGAGACCCAAGCGCCATGCCGATTGTCGCGAACAGTCTCATCCACCTGTTACGCATGGCGCACCGGTTCCGACAGCAGTTTTCCGTCCAGAGTGGGGTGGCCATCGTTCCATCGTAGCCGTCCCGAAGCCAGCCATTGGATAGCCATAGGATAAATGATGTGTTCGCGGGCATGAACGCGGGCTGAAAGGCTGCTGACGTCGTCTCCGGGCTCCACCGCCACGGCTGCCTGGACGATCAACGGGCCCCCATCGAGCTCGGCGGTGACGAAATGCACACTGAC
>DATNCK010000050.1:0-2488 GCA_035571575.1 Steroidobacteraceae bacterium
CTTCTTCTCTGTAGGCGCAGGCGCCGGTGAGGCGGCCGCGGCAGCCGCTTCAGGCTTCACGATTTCCAGCAGTTCGACATCAAACACCAGCGTCGCACCACCCGGCATCTGCGGCGGACGGCCTTCCTCGCCGTAGGCCAATTCGGGCGGGCATACGAGCTGGGCCTTGCCGCCCACCTTCATCAGCGCCACACCCTCGGTCCAGCAGGCAATGACACCGTTCAACGGGAACGTGGCCGGCTCCTTGCGTTCCACTGAGCTGTCGAACACCTTGCCGTCGACGAACTTGCCCGTGTAGTGCACCTTCACCACATCGCTGGCCGTGGGAGCTGGGCCGGTGCCGGTTTTCACGTTCTTGAATACCAGGCCGCTGGCCGTCTTGGTGGCGTCCTTTTCAGTGGCTGCCTTGGCCAGGAAGGCCACCCCGGCTTCCTTCTGCTTTTTCGCAGCCGCTTCCATGCGCGTCTTGTACAGCTCCTGCAGCTTGGGCATGACGGCCTGCATTTCTTCGGTCTTGAGCTTGGCCTGGTCGCGGGCGCCATCGGCGAAGCCGGCCTTCACCAGTTCCAGCTCCTGCTCGGTGAAGGTGAAGCCCTGCAGGTCGCGGCCCGTGGCCACGCCGAGTGAATACAGCGCCTTCTCCTCTTCAGTCTTGGGTGTGGGTTGGGCTGCCTGGGCACAGGCCGTCAGGCCGGCAACCGTGGCGAGGGCGAGCAAAATGTGTAAGCGCATGCGGACCCCAATGTTGGATGGCAAAAAAGAGCGCCTAGTCTAGCGGTTTTTACGGGAACAGCAGCGCGGCTACCTGGCGTTCTTCCTGCGCCAGAACGTTGTAGGTGCGGCAGGCTGCGCCCAGATCCATCACCTCCAGTGCGATCTGCTGCGTGGCCAGCCAGCCTTTCAGTGTCTTCAGCGCCTCAAGGTTGCGCTGCGAGATGCCCACCAGCACCAGCTGCGGCGCCTGCGGCATGAGTCTCGCCAGCGCTGCGGTGGTCAGCAGTTCCGGTCCACTGATCCATTCGGCCTCCAGAAAACCCGGCGCGACCATGCAGGGTGCGGTGAGCTTGCGGCCGTTGATCTCCACATGGCCCGCGCCGTAACGCGCGATCAGGTTCATGTGGCCTGTCTGATGCTCGTGGAGTTTCATCACCCGCTACGATACGCGATATGTTTCCCATGCTTGTCATCTCCGGCCTGCCAGCCCCGCCGCAGGACTCGCATGCGAATCTGCCTGCGCTGCCAGGCCTGGGTGAGTTGCTGCGACTGGCCGATCCGGGCACATCGGATCACGATTGGCGCAGCGGCCTGCTGCGCGATCTGGGTGCTGCGGAATGGGCCAATGAGGCGCCGGCAGCGGTGGCCGCGGCGTCGCTGCCCATCAGGCCGGGCACTGGAGTCTGTCTGGCCGTGCCGGCCCACGCGATGATCGGCATCAGCCGTGTGCATCTGCATGCCGCGCCGCTGCAGCTCGATCCGGTGCATATGGCGGCCTTTGCCGTGGCTTTCGAGGCGCAGTTCGGCGATGAGGCGCGATTGCATACTGTGGGCAATGGCTGGTTGATGGAAGCCGCGTGCGCGGTGGCTGCCAGTGATGACGATCCGCTGCACTTGCTGGGTCAGCCGCTGGAAAGACTGGCGGCTCAATCCGTCGAGCAGCGCCGGTTGCGGCGACTCGGCGCGGAAATCGAGATGTGGCTGGCCGATCTGCCGATCAATGCCGAGCGCGTCAAACGCGGGCAGTTGCCCGTGAATCTGCTGTGGCTGTGGGGTGGCGGTAGGGTGCGCGGCCTCGCTTTGCCGCCGGGCAGTTCATCGCTGCGCCTGCATGCTCAGCAGGGCGACGCCTGGCTGGCCGGCTGCGCGGCGCTGACTGGCGCCACGATGTCGCCCCTGGACGGAGGCTGGCAGGCGGTAAAGCATCCGCAGGACTCGGTCATCGTGCTGCAAGTAACTGCGATGACCGATGCCGCGCAATGGCTGCGCTGGGATGAGCAATGGTTCCAACCGCTGTTGCGCGACTTGCATGCGCGACGCATCAACGCGCTGACTCTGCGTTTCGGGCGCCGCGCGCTGCAGGTGAGGCGGCGGCTGTGGTCGGCACCGTGGCGGCGCCGGCGTCCGTGGTGGCAGGTGGCCACGGCATGAGCAGGCATGTGCGACCGCTGCGTCGACGCGACCCGATGGCGAGTGATTCCTTGCCTGCTGACCTGTCACCGCTGCTGAGGCGCATTTATGCAGCCCGGCAAGTCACCGATGCTGCGCAACTGGCCACGGGTCTGGAGGCCCTGTTGCCGGTTTCCAGTCTGGAGAATGTGCAGCCGGCCGCGCGCCTGCTGCTGCAGCACAGACAGGGGCGCATCCTCGTGGTCGGGGATTTCGATGCTGATGGCGCCACCAGCACGGCGCTGGTGCTGCGCGCCCTGCGCAGCTGGAATTTCGCGCATGTCGACTTCCTGGTGCCGGATCGTTTTCGCTTCGGCTACGGGCT
>DATNCK010000051.1:0-6346 GCA_035571575.1 Steroidobacteraceae bacterium
ATGTTCCTCTCCGAAGCGCACATGGTGGGCATGCTGCAGCACCCGCAGCTGATGCCGATCTATGACGCCGGCGAGGAGGACGGCCACTGCTACGTGGTCACCGAATATGTGCACGGCGCACGGACACTGGCGGCCTTCTGCCGGCAGGACGATCTGCTGCGCGTGGATGTCATCGTCGAGATCATCTTCAAGTGCGCCAAGGCGCTGCACTACGCGCACTCGCGCGGCGTCATCCATCGCGACATCAAACCCTCGAACATCCTGTACACCCAGGATGGCGACGTGCGCATCATCGACTTCGGCATTGCGCTGATCGATGGTTCGGACATGTCGCGCATCGAAGGCATCGCCGGCAGCCCCAGCTACATGTCCCCGGAGCAGGTGCAGAGCCACGAGCTCACCAACCGCTCCGACCTGTATTCCCTTGGCGCGATGATGTACGAACTGCTCACTGGCACGCGGCCATTCCGGGCCGGCAATCTCGCCAAGTTGATGCACCAGATCGTCTATGCGACGCCGGCGCCCATCCACACCCTGCGTCGTGAGGTTACCGAAGAGCTGGAGACCGTGGTGGCGATGGCCATGCAGAAGGAGCCTGAAAAGCGCTTCCGCAGTGGCCTGGAATTCGCCGCGGCTCTGACTCGTGTGCACCAGAAGCTGCGCTCCAAGACTGGCACGATGGAGCAGTCAGAGCAGATGGCGCTGCTGCGCAAGCTGAAATTCTTCCATGATTTCTCGCAGGCCGAGATCGGCGAAGTGCTGAAGGCCAGCAACTGGCAGGACTACAGCGCCGACGAGGAAGTGGTCCGCGAAGGCGACATGGATGACCGGTTCTACGTGGTGGTAGCCGGTGATTGCACCGTGCTGCGCCACGGCCGCAAGGTCGGCCAGCTCAGTACCGGCGATTGCTTTGGCGAGGCGAGCTATGTGCCCGGTGCGCGCCGCTCGGCCTCGGTGCTCACTGCCGGCAACGTGACGCTGCTGAAGGTGGGCGCAACGCTGCTGGAACAGTCCTCGGCGGCCTGCCAGCTGCGGTTCAACCGCGTGTTCCTGCGTTCACTGATCGAGCGCCTGCAGAAATCGGAGCAGGCAGCGGGTACCTGATCCGGACGGGATCTCAGGCAATACCCAGGTCCGGTGTCGCGCGCAGCTGCATGAAGCGGCGCTCCAGAAGATGGAAGCCGCCGAACAGCAGCGCGGTGTAGAACAGATCACCGAACACCGTGTTCCTGAAGAAGGGAATGCCGGCCACATAGCTGGATATCAGGCCCGCAGTGGTTTTGGGGTACCAGGGCTGGAACAGCCACTCGGCGAAGTTCGTCACGATGAAGAACAGCACCGAGGCAGACAGCGCCACGGCGCCCACACGCAGCGCGCTGCGCCCTTCGCGCAGCAAGAACCCCATGCACACGATGCCGCAGAAGCAGATGTACTGCACCCACATGTGGCCCTGTATGGCCTTGAACGACCATTGCCAGTAAATCCCCAGTGCGATATCGCTGATCAGCAGCGCCAGCAGCGGCACACCGATGGCCAGGCGCCGGTCGGAAAAATACGCGCCGCCAAACAGCGCCAGGGCCGTCATTGCCGTGAAATTCGGCAGGTGGGGAAGCAGGCGCGTGCCCGCTGCAGCCAGCACGATGACGATGAGCGTTCCCAGGCGGGGATTGAACATGCAGCTTTACTCTCTGATGCTTGCGGATCCGGGGCGGTCCGTGCGCGCCGCAAAGCTAAACTTTACGGACCCGGGCCGTCAACACGGCATTCCGGCGGTCCGGCGTGAGGCCCTAGCGGCTCGATCCGCTGGCAGCCAAGGGCTTGGCGGGTTCCAGGCCCTGTCGCCACTGCGAGATGCGACGACAGATCGAAGCGCCATCCAGTTGCGCCATCACCAGACAATCGTCGCGGCTACCATGTTCGATGAAGTGATCCGGTATACCGAGGTGCAGCAGGGGAAGTTGCACACCCGCTTCGCTCAGCAATTCGCCGACCGCTGAACCGGCCCCACCGGCGACCGCGTTTTCCTCGATGGTGACGAGCTGGCGCGCGCTTCTGGCCACCCTGAGGATCGCGTCGCGATCCAGTGGCTTCACGAAGCGCATGTCGAGCACCGTGGCATCGTGTTCTTCGCCCGCGGCCAGTGCGGCGGTGAGCAATGGGCCGAAGTTGAGAATGGCCAGCGGCCCGCGGCCTTCCCGGCGTACCACGGCGCGGCCCACCGGCAGGGCGGTCATCTCGCGGTGGATCACAGCACCCGTGCCTGTGCCGCGCGGATAGCGTACCGATGAAGGCTGCGACAGTGTGGTTGCGGTGTACAACATCTGCCGGCATTCGTTTTCGTCTGACGGCGTCATCACCACCATGTTGGGAATGCAGCGCAGGAAGCTGATGTCGAAGCTGCCCTGATGCGTGGCGCCGTCACTGCCCACAAGGCCCGCCCGGTCCAGTGCGAAAACCACCGGCAGGTTCTGCAGCGCCACGTCGTGGATCAGCTGGTCGTAGCCACGCTGCAGGAAGGTGGAGTAGATGGCCACCACCGGCTTCATCCCATCCATGGCCAGTCCGGCGGCGAAGGTGATGGCGTGCTGCTCGGCAATGGCCACGTCGTAATAGCGCTCCGGAAAGCGCTTCGAATACTCCACCAAACCTGACCCTTCGCGCATGGCCGGCGTAATGCCGACGATGCGCGGATCGCGCTCGGCCATATCGCACAGCCAGTCCCCGAATACTTTGGAGTAGGTCGGCGAGGCCGCCTTTTCCTTGTAGATGATGCCCGTGTCAGGATCGAAGGGTCCCGGTCCATGCCAGGTGATGGGATCGGCCTCGGCCGGCGCGTAGCCCTTGCCCTTGCGTGTGACCACATGCAGGAACTGTGGTCCCTTCAGATCGCGGACATTGGTGAGCACGCTCACCAGTGCTTTCAGGTCGTGCCCGTCGATGGGCCCGATGTAGTTGAAGCCCATCTCCTCGAACATGGTGCCGGGCAGCCACATGCCCTTCACATGCTCCTCGGAACGGCGCGCCCATTCACGCATGGTGGGCATCTGGCTCAGTACCTTCTTGCCGCCCTTGCGCAGTTGCGCGTAGAAGCGACCGCCGAGCACGCGCGCGAAGTACTTCGACAAAGCACCAACGCCCTCGGAAATGGACATCTCGTTGTCGTTGAGGATCACCAGCAGATCGGCCGGCAGGGTTCCAGCATGATTCAGCGCCTCGAACGCCATGCCACCGCTCATGGCACCGTCGCCGATCACGGCGATGGCGCGACGCTTTTCGCCGGTGTGCGCTGACGCAATCGCCATGCCCAGTGCGGCGCTGATCGATGTGCTGGAGTGACCGGTGCCGAAAGTGTCGTAGGGGCTCTCGGCATGATTCGGAAAGGGCGCCAGTCCGCCGCGCTGCTTGATGGTGTGCAGCAGTTCGCGCCGGCCGGTGAGTACCTTGTGCGGATAGGCCTGGTGGCCGACATCCCAAACGATGCGGTCATGCGGTGTATCGAACACATGATGCAATGCCACCGTGAGTTCCACGGTGCCGAGGCCAGCGGCGAAATGGCCGCCGCGCGTGGCAACGGTGCGGATCAGGAATTCCCGCAGTTCATCGGCGACCCTGCGCAGTTCTTCCGGCTTCAGCCCGCGCAGATCAGCTGGCGACTGGATGCGATCGAGCAGCGCAGCGGGGTCTGAAGCCATGGGCCAAGTTTACACTTTAACCCGCAGGGTCAGTTGCTGCGGTTTACGACATAGTCCGCGAGCTTCGCCAGCGGCGACGCAGCGACGCCTAGGCCGCGCAAGGCTGCCACGGCCCGCTCGCAATGTTCCCGCGCCAGGCGCTGTGAGTCGCTCAGGCCCAGAATACTGGGGTAGGTGGGCTTGTCACGAGCGGCGTCGGCTCCTGCCACCTTGCCCAGCGTCGCGGTTTCGCCCAGCACATCGAGCACGTCGTCCTGAATCTGGAAGGCCAGACCCAATTCCGCGCCGTATTCGGCCAGCGCTTCGTACTGTGCTCCGGCCGCAACGCCGGCGCCGATGGCACCTAGCAGCACGCTGGCGCGTATCAGCGCGCCGGTCTTGCGCCGATGCATGACTTCCAGTGCTTCCGGCTCGAGTTTCTGACCGACTGCGGCCAGATCCATGGCCTGGCCACCGGCCATGCCGCCGGTGCCGATGGCCGCGGCCAGTACCTGCATCTGCTGCAGCCGCGATGCGGCGTCAAGCAGGCTGGCAGAGTGGCCGGCCAGTACCTCGAAGGCCAGGGCCTGCAAGGCATCGCCAACCAGCACGGCCGTGCCTTCGTCATAAGCTTTGTGGCAGGTGGGCCGGCCGCGTCGCAGATCATCGTCATCCATCGCCGGCAGGTCGTCATGCACCAGGCTGTACACATGCAGCAGCTCGACAGCCGCAGCCGCATCATCGAGCTGCATGACATCGGCGCCCAGTGCCGTGCCCGTGCAGTAGACCAGGATGGGGCGCAGCCGCTTGCCGCCGCCCAGCGCGCTGTAGCGCATGGCTTCGTGCAGGCGCGCGGTGGCGGCATCGCGCGCCGTGAGCCGCGCATCCAGTTGCGTTTCACAGCGCCGGCGCCAGCTGTCGAGCTGGGCGGCAAACGCTGGGTCACTCATCGCGATTGTCTATGTCCGGATCGAAGTCCTGAGGAGCGCCGTTCTGCTGCAGCAGGATCGATACCTTCTGCTGCGCCTCGGTGAGTCGCGCGTGGCAGCTGCGAGTCAGCGCCACGCCTTGTTCGAACAGCGCCAGCGACTCCGCCAGCGGCAGATCGCCGCGTTCGAGCTGTGCCACCAGCGTTTCAAGCTCCTGCAATGAAGTTTCGAAGTCCGGCGTGGCGGGTTCGTCGCGATTCTTGCGCGTCATCGACATTTTTACGCTATTTGACGGGTCGTGATGCGAAGTCTAGAGTCCCGCAAGTTCCGCTGTCGACTTCTCTGGAATCACATTGTCCTACAGTGCTTCTGACATCGAGGTTCTCTCGGGCCTCGAGCCGGTGCGTCGCCGCCCCGGCATGTACACCGACACCTCCCGGCCCAACCATCTCGCGCATGAAGTCATCGACAACAGCGTCGATGAGGCGCTGGCGGGTCACTGCGACCTGATCGAGGTGCAGCTGTACAAGGACGGATCGCTCGCCGTCACCGACAACGGCCGCGGCATGCCGGTGGACATCCACCCGAAGGAGAAGCTGTCGGGTGTCGAGCTGATCCTCACGCGACTGCATGCCGGCGGCAAATTTTCCGACGCCAATTACAAGTTCTCCGGCGGCCTGCATGGCGTGGGCGTGTCGGTGGTGAATGCGCTGTCGAAACAGCTGGAATGCTGGGTGCGGCGCGGCGGCAAGGAATACAACATCGGCTTCCGCGACGGCAAGCTGAGTTCCAAGCTGGAGGAGATAGGCAGCGTCGGACAGAAAAACACGGGTACCACCGTGCGGTTCTGGCCGGATCCGAAATACTTCGATGCCGACCGCTTTGCGGTGGCCGAGCTCAAGCACACGCTGAAGGCCAAGGCCGTGCTGTGTCCGGGCCTGAAAGTGCGCTTCCACAACGAGGCCACCGGCGAGAAGGACGAGTGGTTCTACACCGGCCATCTCGGCGAATACCTGATGGAGCAGGTGGGCAAGACTGAGTGTCTTCCCAAGGAACCCATTACGGGCAAGCATGGATCGCAAAGCGACGCGGTCGAGTGGGCGCTGCTGTGGGCGCCGAATCTGTCCGCATTCATCGCCGAAAGCTACGTGAATCTCATTCCCACCAGTGGCGGCGGCACGCATGTGAACGGCCTGAGGTCCGGCGTTGCGGCCGCGGTGCGCGAATTCACTGAATTCCGCAACCTGCTGCCGCGTGGCGTGAAGCTTTCGCCGGAAGACATCTGGAATGGCGTGTCCTTCGTGCTGTCGATCCGCATGAAGGATCCGCAGTTCGCCGGTCAGACCAAGGAGCGACTGGGCTCGCGAGAAGCCGCGCAACTGGTCGAAGGCTATGCGCGCGACAGCACGGCGCTATGGCTGAACCAGCATCCCGACGCCGGTGAGCGCATCGCGCAGTACGCCATCGAAAACGCGCAGCAGCGCATCAAGGCGGCGCAGCAGGTCACACGCAAGCGCGCCGTGGCCGGCCCGGCGCTGCCCGGCAAGCTGGCCGACTGCAGTTCGCAGGATCCGGCGCGTTCCGAGCTGTTCCTGGTGGAAGGTGATTCGGCCGGTGGCTCGGCGCGCCAGGCGCGTGACCGCATCTTCCAGGCGGTGATGCCGCTGCGCGGCAAGATTCTCAACACCTGGGAAGTGTCCTCGTCCGAAATTCTCGCGTCGCAGGAAGTACACGACATAAGCGTTG
>DATNCK010000052.1:0-15744 GCA_035571575.1 Steroidobacteraceae bacterium
CTCGCGCTTCAGGCGCGGCGCATCTGCGGTGGCGCCAATGCCCGGTGTGAGCGGATCGCCGGGATAGGTGGTCATGTCGGCCACCGAGCCACGCTGCACACCGGCATCCGGTCGCGCGCCACCCTTTGGATACACATCGCCGATGCCGTAACCATCCTGTGCCGGATCGGAATAAATGAGACAGCCCACCGCGCCGTGTTCCTGCGCCAGCTTGGGCTTCAGGCCTCGCCAGCCGCCGCCATAGCGGGCGATGGCGATCTTGCCTTTCACATCGACGCCACGACGTGCCAGCGCATCGTAGTCGTCGGGCAGTCCATAGTTCACGTAGACCAGATCGGCGGTGACATCACCATCGCCCTGGAAGGCTACATAGGGCGGCAGCATGCCCTTGGCATTCGAGGTCGGATCTTCTGCGATGCGCGGCTCCTGGCCACCGAGCTTCACCCGCACGGGCTTGATCAGTTCCACCGTGGTGGAAAGCGGCGTGGGATACAGCACCTGGAAGGTCTCGATGTGGGCATCCCATCCCCACTCCTTGAACTTCGCGAGGATGCTCTCGGAGTTCGCCTTGTCATGCGGTGAACCCACATGGTTCGGTGCCGACGACATGTCCTTCAGCCAGGCCAGTTGATCCTCGCTGCTGATGGCGGCATCGAAGCGGGCTTCCAGCGCGGCATCTGCGGCGCGGACAGAGGATTGCATGGCGGCCAGCAGAACGCAGGCCATGAAGAGGGACAGCGATTTATTTGCCATCGATACAGCATGCCACGGTCAGCAGCTGGCTTGAACATCAGATGTTCATGGTTGTTCCGACCAACACGAGCCTCTGATGCCAGGACGGCATGTATTGGAGACGAACTGTCCTTTCCGGTGCGAGGGCTGCATCGCTACGCTGTGTTCCGGCCCTCAGGAAGCCCGTGGATACCCGGCATCGCCGCCGCCGTCGCCATGCCCTGGGAGGCCACCAGTCCTGCCGAATTGCTGACTCCCCCCAAGCATTGCGGCGTTCCTCGAGGCCCTCTTAAGGAGGGCCTCTTTTTTTGGCGGGCGCCCTGGAGGACTCAGGCAGCGAGATATTTGCGGAAATGTGCCAACGCCCGCTCCCACGACAGGTTCGCGGCCTTCTCGTCGTAGCGCGGCGTGGAGTTGTTGTGGAAGCCGTGCTGCGTACCTTCGTAGGTAAATACTTCGTAGCGGGCGCCGGCCTTCTTCAACGCGGCCTCATAAGCCGGCCACTGCGCGTCGATGCGCTCATCATTGGCGGCGTACTGCACCAGCAACGCAGCCTTGATCTTCGCCACGTCTTCCACGGCGGGCGCGGCACCGTAGTAAGGCACCGCCGCAGCCAGATCACTGCCCAGCGCCACGGCCAGCTGGTTGGTCATGCCGCCGCCCCAGCAGAAACCCGTCGCGCCCAGCTTGCCAGTCGACAACGCATGCGTCTTCAGCAGCCGCGCGCTGTTGATCATGTCGACGCGCAACTTGGCCTGGTCCAGCCCGGACTGCAGCGTGCGACCGTCATCATCATTGCCCGGATAGCCGCCCACGGGCGCCAGTCCGTCCGGCGCCAACGCCAGAAAGCCGGCAGTGGCCAGACGCCTTGCCACGTCTTCGACGTAAGGATTCAGGCCGCGATTCTCATGGAACACGATTACGGCGGGAAACGGACCGGTCCCCGTCGGCTGGACCAGGTAGCCGCGCATGGTGCCCGAGTTGCCACCCGGCGAGGCATAGGAAAGATACTTCGCCTTGATGCGCTCGTCGGTGAAAGAGATGGTCTGGGCTTCGGCATAGCGCGGGAACAGTGCCTGCGCCATTGCCAGTGCCGAAATGCCGCCGATGACCAGCGCCCGCGCACGCGCGAGGAATTCACGGCGGTCGATGTAGCCGTGACAGTACTCGTCGTAAAGCGCATAGACACGCGGATCGATGTGGGTGGGTGTGGCGGGCAATTGCGCTGCGGGATCGGCCATGGGGAAGCCCTCGCTGGTAGGTCCAGCGAGGGTAGCAAGTCCGCACGCTGGACTCTAGAAGCGCAAGTGACCCGCATGTAGAAAGCGGGCGTCTCATGCCGGAAATGGCCAATCGCTATTTCGTCTCGCGCCAGCTCTCCAGTGCGCTGCGCTGCCGCGTGCGTGCGATGTCTATGAGCATGCGCCCGGCCCAGCGATACACGTTGTTCTCCGCCACGGTGACGCGCATCAGCCGCATGCGCTTGCGGCGCTCGTCGCGGGTCATGTCCACGGCGGCCGCGATGGCCTGGGCGGTCTCGCCGATGTCATAGGGATTCACCAGGATGGCTTCGGGCATTTCGCGCGAAGCGCCGGCAAAGGTCGAGAGAATCAGCACGCCATCCTCATCGTCGCGCGCAGCCACGAATTCCTTCGCGACCAGGTTCATGCCGTCGTGCAGACTGTTGACGATCAGTGCGTCGCAGGCCCGGTACAGCTGGAAGACCTCGTCCGGCTCCTGGTGTTCGGCCAGCAGCACAACGGGCTTCCACTCTGCGGTCGCAAACCGCGTATTGATGCGCTCGACCTCCGCCAGTGTCTCTTGCTGCAATGCCCGGTAGGCGGGCAGCTTGCTGCGCGAGGGCGCGGCGATCTGCAGCAGCGTCAGTCGGCCCATCAGTGTGGGGTTCTTTTCCAGCAGCGTCTCGATGGCCTGCAGCCGCTCGATGATGCCCTTGGTGAAATCCCAGCGCTCCACGCCCAGCACGATGCGTACGCCCTGGCCGATGGCAAACCGGGCTCGCACAAGCTGCTGAGCCTCGGCTGCGGGTGGCGTGCGCGCCAGCCAGCGCGGCGGCCATTCGATCGAGATGGGGTATGCCGCCACACGGCAGTCGTGTCCCTGCACGGTGATCACCATGCGCTCGTGATCGATGCGGCACTCCAGATTGCGATCTACGGTGTCGAGAAAATTGTGACAGTGCTGCAGCGTGTGGAAGCCGAGAATGTCGGCGCGCAGCATGTGCTCGAGCAATTCTCGCCTCCAGGGGCAGACCCCGAAGGTGTCGGCATTGGGCCAGGGAATGTGCCAGAAGAGCGCGATCGTCGCCTTCACGCGCCGGTCGCGAATCAGCTTCGGCAACAATGCGAAGTGAAAATCCTGGATGAGGATGACGGTTTCGCCATCGCCGGCTTCCTGTGCCACTGCGTCGGCAAACTTGTTGTTGACGGCGAGATAACAGAGCCAGTCGCGCTCGCGGAAGGCCGGTCGCACATACGCCAGGTGGCACAGCGACCACAGGCCTTCATTCGAGAATCCGTAGTAGTAGCCCTGCTCTTCCTGTTCCGACAGCCACACGCGGCGCAGCGTGTACATGGGCTCTTCCGGCGGCACGCGCACACGATCAGTACTGTCGACCACCTGGCTGTCAGCCTCACCGCTGCCGTGCGCGATCCATGTGCCCGAACAGGCGCGCATGATGGGCTCGACCGCGGTCACCATGCCGCTGGCCGGGACCTGCACGCCGATGCTGCCGTCCTTGTTGTAGTGATGCAGATAAGGCTCACGGTTGGAGACCACCACCATGGAAGTGCCTGGCAGGTGGTCATGCACCACGCGCTGCAGTGCCTGCGGTGTCCAGTTTTCCTGGTAATCGATTTCCTGGCGCTGCCTTTCTTCCAGCTCCTTCAGCATCTCCCGCACGCGGCGCAGCACCGGCGCCGATGAAGAAGAGGTGATCGCGTCATCCAGGAAGCGGCGGTTGCGCAGGTCGCCCAGCAGCAGGCCGATCCATCGATTCAGCAACAGCCGGAAGCCGATGCCACCCAGGGCCGCCAGCGCGACGATGCCGATCACGAAGAACGCCAGCGCGAAAGTGCGCGCCCTGGTCTGGCGCCGATCGATGTAGCTCAGGTCGTGCACCAGCAGCACGTGATGGGGCGGGCCATCGCCCACCTGCAGCGCGTAGCGGAACAGGCCGATCCGGCCGGCCGTGGTGCCCGTCTCGATGCGTCCACCGTCTGGCGTGCCGGCGCCCTGCCGGCAATTCACGGCCCGATCCACGCCCTCCGTGCGCGCGACCTCCGAACCAGACGGCCGACACAGCAGGATGCCCACCAGCCGCTCGCTGCCGGCGATGCGATCCAGATAAGCCCGCAGCTTCACCAGGTCGCCAGCGGCGAGCAGGTCGGTCAGCGGTTCTTCCATGGACTTCATCACCAGGCTGGTTCGCGTTTCCACATCGGAACGAAACCAGCCCGCGAGCATGCGGTCGATATAGGGGACGCCTGCCAGCGCCACGATCAGGATGGCGGCCAGTGCGGGTAGTGCATAGCGCAGCAACAGGCGCTGAACCCGCGGGCCGTAAGGCTCTGTCATGCACCTCCTCTGTCACTGCAGTCACTGCGGGAAGTGATCGCAGGAAAGGCGCGATCAGTACGATTGTATTAATCGCCCCGAAGGCGCCGCGTAGGAAACCTCCCACTATGCATGTAGGGCGCGGTTACCCCAGCGATAGCGCCCGCAAGCTTTACAGAGACTTGCCATGACTGCGGCGGCATTGACGGCGACGGCACCTGCTCGCTGTTCAACCAGAAGTTCGAGGTTGCGCTGCCCTGATCAATGCGCGGCCGCCGGAGCGGCGGCTGCGGCAGTCTTGGGCGGTGGCGGCTGGATCCTGGCCAGATGGCCTCCCTGCTGCTCGTAGTCCTCGACGCCCACTTCGCCCACCACCTTGAAGCCGTGCTTGAGCAGCACTGCGGCCGCCTTGTTGGCGCGGCTGGCATGGTTTGAAACAGTGATCACGGCGCGGTCGCGCGGAATATATTCGAGATACTTTTCCAGGTCGGCATTCTGGATGCTCAGGAACACCGGCAGCGCGCCGATGGACTGGTGTTCATCGGGACGACGCAGATCGATCACCACGATCTTGTCCGGTTTTGCCAGCCACTCATCCAGCTGCGCCCTTTCCAGTTTGGGAACGACCGGCTTCTGGGCCGGTTTGTCTGCTGCCTGCTCGGCAGCATGAACCTGCAACGCCTGGCTGCCTGCCAGCAGCGCGAGCAGGGCCATCGATCGTAATGCGGTGAAAGTCTTCATCGATTCATTCCTCATGATTTAAACAAAACCAATCATCCGGCCGGCGAAACCCACGCCGATCCACAGTCCGAGAGAGAGGATCGCGGCCGCGCGCGCCGCACCCTGCGAGGGATTTTCCTGACGCAACACGCGCGACAGCAGCAGCACATGCACCGCCACAGCCGCTGCGAACAGCGCCATCTTCAGTCCGAAGACGGGCTTTACGCCGTACAGCTTCGCGGTGGCGATGAACATCAGCGTGCCGCTGGCCGCTGCCAGCGTGACGCCGATACGAAAGAAGCGCCGCACTTCACGCGCCACAACCGGCACTGGTGTCTCCACCAATGTCCAGCCCAGCAATCTCAACGTGGCCAGCACCAGCGATGCCAGCAACAACACGATGCCGAAGATGTGCGCCACCTGCAGGATCGCCCCCACCAGATGGTTGGATTTGCTGATCACATGCGCCACGGCGCTGTTCTGCAGCACATCGAGCGCGGCGGCGAAACTCATGGAATCGCACCCTCGATCCAGCTGGGCAGGTAGGGAATCAGCCGCCCGGACACGATCACCAGCGACCACAATGTGATGGAGGCGACACCCGCAAAACGCACGGCCCGCGGCGTCACGCTCTTGTCGGCGTACTTCGCCATTCCTCTTCCCACTGCCAGCTCGAAGTACAACGCATTGATCGCCGCCAGCGCGATGAGCACCAGCTTGATGCCAAAGGCAGGGTTCGCCACCATCCGCGCTGCCGAGGACCAGAACAGCAGCCCGCCACTGACAAACACCAGCATGAAGGCGCCGATGATCCACGGCCGCAGCTGCGAGAGCACGCGCGCTACGGGAACA
Source organism: Steroidobacteraceae bacterium (assembly GCA_035571575.1). Classification (GTDB taxonomy): domain Bacteria; phylum Pseudomonadota; class Gammaproteobacteria; order Steroidobacterales; family Steroidobacteraceae; genus ZC4RG30. The sequence continues at coordinate 5,881 of DATNCK010000052.1, forward strand.
CCGCCCAGTGCCGCATCCAGCAGCCGCAGATCGACGAGCAGCAGCAGGCCGAATGCCACGGCCAGACTCAGCAGGTGCAGGCCTTCGATCATCACGAAGAGGTAGCGCGACTCCGCGATGGCCGTGCCGACCGCAGAGTATTCGACCTTCTCCGCCCAGGCATACAAGCCTTCGAGCACCGGTGGAACCACTGCGTTCATCGCAGGATCAATGGACCATCGAACGGCACGCCAACAGCGCCGCCACCGAAGGGCCCATTGTTCTCCACGCAGATGCGCTCCACATGCTCATGCACCAGCGGTTTGCCGGGCAAGTTGGCCGCAACCACCCAGTAGTTCCAGTTGTCAGGCTTGTCCTGCTCCGTGTAACGCCGCACTGGAATGGTCGATGTCCACGGACGGGTAAATGTCTCCGGATCGGTGACCGTCACCACGTAGTTGAAGCGACCGCCGTCGGGCGCGAAGATGTAGCGTTCGGCAATGACTGCGTTCGGACCGATGAAATCGCCCTGACGCCCCAGCAGCGCCTTTCCATTGGTGTTGCGCACATCCACCAGCAGCGTGTTGCCTTCCCAGTGACCGCGTGAGCCGCCGTTCCAGAGCTTGACGCTGTCGGGGAGCTGCGGCTTGCCATCCAGGTGGATCACGCGGCTGCCGGAATCGAACAGCAGCACTACGTAGCCGGGATACTGGCGGATCTCAAAGCCATGCCAGACGAAGCTCTTCGGCACACCACCCGGAGCACAGCGCGCCAGCGGCTCGATGTATTCCGGCTTGGTCGGGTTTGAAAAATTCGCCGCGAAGTCCTTCTGCTTTGCGCGCGCCCACGGCTGATAAGGAATCTGTCCGTCCGCCGGGTCGGTCACACGGCTCGGGGCGCGCCCCGGCTTGACCCAGTTGCCGTGGTTGCCGATGGTATTGGAATAGAACCCTTCCACATCGGGTTGCCCATCGCGCAGGCGCTTGCCCGGCCACCTGCCTTCGGCGATCAGTGGATAGGAAGTCTCCCGGGCTATCCGGCCGCCGTCATCCTGCTGGGCCTGTGCCTGGGCCAGCGGAGCCTGAGCCACGACTGCCACCACCAGCGCCGCCAGTGTGGTGATCCTGCTGCGCATGTTCATTCCTTCCTCGGCGGGTAGAACGGGTCGTACTCGTAGGTGAAGCAGTAGTCCTCGATGATCTGGGCGTTCTTGTCACGGTTGCGGAACAGGTTCACCGTGATGGCCCACGGCCGGCTGTACACCTCGGAATCATCCAGCGTCGCGCGGTACTCGATGGTGTTGGCGTCGAGGTACTTCCAGCGCTCCACCACATGCAGCTTGTCGCTGTGGAAATTTCCGGCGCGATCCAGCCAGGTCTCATCGATGAAGTCGTTGACGTCCACCACCAGCGTGTCGCCTTCCCAGCGCCCACGCGAATCCCCCAGGAAGAATCCCTGGTCCTGTTCCTGCGGATGCAGGCTGCCGTTGGTGTAGATGGTGCGGACCTGGTGGCCGAACTGATGCAACAGCGTCAGATCGCGGTCGCGCTGGAAGATCTGGAACGGTTCCGGGTAGTACACGTTGCGTGGCACTCCCAGTGCCCAGCACTTCAGGCGCGGGTCCAGCGCGGCCCGCCGGTCGAAGTTGTGCTGGCGCTGCGCCAGCGCATCTGGCAGATAAGGAATGGTGCCACCTTCGACCACGCCTGCACCCGGAGGCGCGTCGCGGCGGCCCGCATGCGGCTCCAGATCGTAGTCAGCGGGACTGGTGGTCTGCCAGATGCCGGAAAAATCCGGCTTGCCGCTGGGCAGCCGCGGAATCTTGTCCGCACCGAGAGCCGGCACCATGGCCATCGTGACCGTCATGGCGAGCACCAGCAAGGCGCCCGGTGTGCGGAACCTGCGCATCAGTTTCCCCCGGGTGTCCGTGCACCGGTGGGATTGTCCTGCGCCCCGCCGGTCTGGAATTTGCGGCCATCCGGCAGTGTGGTAGTAACGGCGTAGCCGAACGGGCCGCCGTTCTTTGCACGATAGCCCTGTATCCGCACCTCGGCGCCGAACTTCAGGTCGGTCTTTGCCAGCCCCTTCGAATACAGGGCATTGGGCGCAGCCAGCTCCACACCCCAGTTGGTGATGCTGCCATCGGCATTCTTCACGTCGAGGTACAGCCAGCTGTGCGGATTGACCAGGCGCACCTTGGTCACGACGCCCTTCACGTCGATGGGCTTGTCGGCGTCGAACTCCGCGGCAAAGGCGTGGTGGGCCCACGCGCCGCCAGCAGCTAGCAGGCCACCGACGGTCAGCGTCGCGGGTAACAACAACTTCTTCATGACATGCACTCCAGTCGATTGGGTTTGCGCGCAGCGCCCGACGCGGACTACTTCAGGCGGTCCTGGATCTTTTTCGCACCGGTGAGTGCGCAGGCTTCATCGTTCTCGCTGCCACGCGCTCCACCAACGCCGATGGCGCCGACGATCTCGCCATTGACCTGCAGCAGCACGCCGCCCGGACGGGCGTTGAAGTTGGGATTCGCAGCCACCTTCGCCGCAAGGTCCGCGTCGGTCTTGATCTTCTCGCCAACCTGGCTGCTGGGTTGCTTGAACGTCAGCGCCGTCACTGCCTTGTTGTTGCCGGACTGAACGCCTCGGCTCGAAGCCCCGTCGGACGCCAGCAGCACCTTCAGCACACCGGCGGAATCCACGACGCTGACGCCGATCTTCTGTTCACGGGTCCCGCATTCGGCAAGCGCTGCCTGCGCCGCTTCGAGCGCGAGCTCGAGTGAAGGGCCTCTGGCCGCAGGCGCGGGTGGCTGACCCCCTGCGGCAGCGACAGGAGGCGTCTGTGCCCACGACGCCAGGGAAGCACTGATCATGGCCGTGCATAGAATCGTTGTTGATTTCATGATCATCGTTCTCGCTATGAAAATGCCGCTCAGAGCCGTGAGCTGAAGACGATCTGGAAGTTGCGCGGCGCGCCCGGCGTGGCGGTGGCTGCGCTGGTCGCACCCCAGGTGCTGTAGCTTCCGTACTTCGTGTCCAGCAGATTGTTCGCGCGCACCGACAGCTGCCAGCCGCCATCGTCACCACCGAAACCCAGCACGAGGTTGGTCAGCGTGTACGACTTACGGAAGGTGTCTTCGGTGTGGTAGTCCTGCGAATACTTGTGGCCGACATAGCGGTTCGCCAGGCTCACCGTCGCGAGGAAATCCCCGATCTGCCTGCGATACGAGGCGCCATACGCAAAGCCGATCTTGGGAACGCTGGCCAGCTGCTGGCCCTTGGCATTGATGTAAAGCGGCGTGATCAACTCGGCATCGGTCTGCGGCGGCAGCGCCACCAGCCAGTCCGTTTCATACTTCGCGATGTTGTACGACGCATTCGCGTTGAGCGTGAGGCCATGCAGCACTTCGAATGCCGTCTGGAATTCAAAGCCCTTCGCGCCGATGCTCTCGACGTTGCCCACTCCGGAAATATCCTGGCCGCGATTGTCGGGATCCAGCGGATTGGGCCGCCGCCATGAGGCCTGGTAGTCCTTCACCGTGGTCTTGTAGAGGTTGGCATTCAACAGCCACCGGCCATTCAGCAGCAGACTCTTGATGCCTACTTCGTAGTCGCGCGACTTCTCCGGCTTGATCTGCATGCCAACGCCGGCGCTGCTGAAATTGATGTAGCCGGACTTCGCACCCTGCGCGACAGAGGCGTACACCGAGACGGTTTTCGAGATCTCGTAACTGGGGCTCAGCGTCCACGCCGACAGATCACCGGTGATGGGCGCGCCGTACTGCCAGTCGAAGAGCGCGGTCGGCGTGACGGCGGCCGTGCCGCCGGAGCCCGATACCGTACCGCCGCCGATGGCGCTGGCCCGCAGCGCCAGCGCGTCTGCCAGCAGTCGTGCGTTGCCGCCGGAAACCGCCGAACCATTGCCGTTGATCGCGACATTGGTGGCGGCCAAGCGGTTGTAGATCGTTACCAGATCCGCGCCATTGGCCACGCCGCGGTCCAGCTCCTTGCGGATGCGGTTCTTCTTGGTTTCATGCGTGAGGCGATAGCCGGCGGTCAGCTTGGCGCGACTGGTGATGTGCCAGTCCACCTGACCAAATGCCGCGCGGCTCCAGACTTCCGCATCCGTGACCTGCGAGCGATAGACACCGTTCTGCGATTGTTCCAGCAGCTCGCGACCCAGTCCGGAACCGATCAGGTCGGTGTACTGGGCGGTGGATGCATTCCAGGCGCCGGCATCGGGTCCGTAGTAGCTGGGATCGTCGCTGTAGACCCGCGCGCCCAGGTAGTACAGACCCGCCTGATAGTCGAGCTTGCTGTCCTCATCGGGCGTGGACGCCACGCGCAGCTCATGCGAAGTCTGGTTGTTGAACAGCTGCTGCCCGCTGTTGCCGATGTACCAGCGGCCGTTCTGGCCACCATTCTTGATGTCGAAGTCCTGGTAACGATACGCGCCGAGGTAGGTCACCGTGTGATGGAGGACATTCCAGTCGAACTGGGCTGAACCTCCCCATTGGTTGGTGACCTGTGGCCGCGCCTCGGAGTTCTCGATATCCGTGGTGTTGAACTTCGGTGCATACACCGAGCCATCGTCGTTGTGGAACCAGGCAGAGCGTTCCGCCCATTTGCCCAGCAGACCGTAATTGACGTAGGTGCCGCTCGGCGTGTAGCCGATGGGCGTGAAGGTCGGCCGCGGCGTTCCCCACGCGTAGTTGGCGGGGCCATTGCTCGTGAGCACGTTGCCGGTGTTGACGCGCTCATCCGAGCGCATCTTGTCGACAATGAACCGCCCGCGCAGATCATCGGTTGGCGTCCACAGCAGCTGGAACCGGCCGGCGAACTGCGACTGCTCGCGCCAGGTTTCCTTGGACTTGCCGAATGACTGGTAGGTGTTGGTGTAGATGCCATCGCCGCGCGTACCAGAGAACGTGCCGCGATAAGCCAGCTTGCCGTCGATCAATGGCCCGGTGGCGGAGAACTTTCCGTTGAGCGTGTTCAGGTCGCCGGAAGAGATCTCGTAGGTCGCTTCCTTGTTGAAACTCGGCGCCTTGGTGATGATGCGGATGGCGCCAAGCGAGGAGTTCTTGCCCTGCAGAGTGCCCTGCGGGCCGGACAGCACCTCGATGCGGTCCACATCCACATAGTTGGCCCACGCCTGGCCGGAGTAGTACAGGCTGACGCCATCAACAATAGTGCTGACGCTTTTCTCAGCCGAGTCATTCGCACCCGCGACACCCAGTCCCCTGATCTTGGCGCTGACCTTGCGGGCGTTTTCACCTGGCGGATTCAGTTCGATATTGGGCGTGTAGAACTCCAGGTCCCAGACGGTCTGGATCCCAAAGGTCTCCAGCTTCTCGGCATCGAGCACGGTCACCGGAATGGGAATGTCCTGTGCCGATTCCTCGCGGTTGCGCGCGGTGACGATGACGGTTGCGAGAGTCACCACTTCCTCGCCCGCAGCGACCGCTGAATCGCCGACGCCTTCTGCTGAATGCGCTTGCCCGGATGCCAGCAGACCTGCGCCCAGCGCAACATGAACGGCGGTGATGATCGAAAGTCGATGTGCCATGACTGATGAGTCGCCTGCCAGACAAGAACTAGGGAATGCGACTGTACGGATGCATCCGGAGTGCCGGAAATGCCGGTCTGGAATGCCGACCACCGTGTATTGATATCTAACCGCTTTGTTACGGTGTTGCAGCGGCCCGCGGTTACATTGCGTAACCGCGCATGGGGCTAACGCACCGGCAGTTCTTTCAGATCGAACAGCGCGTCTGTTTCTGCCTGACTGGCAACATTGCGTGCGCGATCCACCACGCGGCGCGTGAGTTGCGGCGCCAGCAGCGCGACGAAGTCGTACATGTATTTTCGCAGCAGCGCCGAGCGGTCGAATCCCACCCAGGTGGTGTGCGTGGGGAACAGGTGCGAGGCTTCGATCACGGCCAGATCGGCATCCTCGACGGGATCGATCGCCATGTTGGCAATGATGCCGACGCCGATCCCCAGCCGCACATAGGTCTTGATCACATCGGCATCGCGGGCCGCCAGTGCGATATTGGGCCGCAGGTTCCGCGCCAGGAACGCGTCCGTCAGCGATGAGGGGCCCGTGAAGCTGAACACGTAGCTGACGATAGGGTGCGCACCCAGCGCCTCCATCGTCAGCGGCCCCTCCAGCTCCGTCAGCGGATGGCCGTGCGGAACGATCACCTGGCGGTGCCACCGGTAGCAGGGTAGCAATACGAATTTCTCGAACTGCGCTGACGAGCCGGTCGCGATGGCCAGGTCGATGCGGCCGTTTTGCGCCATTTCCGCGATCTGCTCGGAAGTGCCCTGCAACAGGTTGAACTGCACCTTCGGATAACGCTCGCGAAACTCCTTGATCACCGGCGGCAGCACATAGCGCGCCTGCGTATGGGTGGTGCCGATGGACAATGTGCCGGCGCTGTCATCCCTGAAATCGGTGGAGATGCCCTTGATGTTGTGGATCTCGCGCAGCACCCGGACCGCGCAGTCGATCACACGCTCTCCCGGTGGCGTGATCTTCGACAATGCGCGACCGTGGCGCACGAAGATCTTGAATCCCAGTTCATCCTCGAGCTGTCGCAGCTGCTTGCTGACAGCCGGTTGCGTGGTGTACAGCTTGGTCGCGGCAGTGGTGATGTTCAGGTCGCTCTGTGCGACCGTAGCGAGAAAACGCAGTTGCTGAAGCTTCATATGCGCAGATTCACATGTGACACCGATGCTTACAACGCAGCCGCGCGCATGAAATTAGAACAATCCGGCACCTCAGGCGAAAAACATTCGCATCCGATACTCCCGGCAAACCAGTGTGTAACCGCAGCGAGACCGGCAGCTCTTCCAGTGAATAAAAAAAAGGCCGGATCTTTTTCAGATCCGGCCTTTCGAATCAAGCGTGGCTCGCGGCTACTTGGCAACCAGCTGGTCGAAGACTCCGCCATCGCTGAAGTGCGTGGCCTGTGCCTTGGACCAGCCGCCGAAATCCTTGATCGTGGTCATCGGGATCTTGGGGAACTGCGCGGCGTACTTGGCGGCCACCTGCGCATCGCGCGGCCGATAGTAGTTCTTTGCGATGATCTCCTGCCCTTCCTTGGAGTACAGATACTTCAGGTACTCCTCGGCCACCGTCTTGGTGTTGTGCTTGAGCACCACCTTGTCGACCACCGCCACCGAGGGCTCGGCGAGAATGCTGACCGAAGGCACCACGATCTCGAACTTGTCCGCGCCGAATTCCTTCAGCGCCAGGAAGGCTTCGTTTTCCCAGGAGATCTGCACATCGCCGATGCCGCGCTGCGCGAATGTAGTCAGTGACGCGCGCGCGCCGGTGTCGAGCACCGGCGTATTCTTGTATAGCTTGCGCAGGAATTCCTTCGCGGTGGCGTCGTTGCCACCCTTCTGCTTCAGCGCCCAGGACCATGCCGCCAGATAGTTCCAGCGCGCACCGCCGGAGGTCTTCGGATTGGGCGTGACCACCGCCACGCCATCGCGGGCCAGATCGCCCCAATCCTTGATGCCCTTCGGATTGCCCTTGCGCACCAGGAAGACAATCGTCGACGTATACGGCGCGCTGTGCTCCGGCAGGCGGCTTTCCCAGTCCGGCGCCAGCAACTTGCCGTTGGTGACGATGGAATCGATGTCGCCGGCAAGTCCCAGCGTGACCACATCAGCCTGCAGCCCGTCGATCACCGCACGCGCCTGCTTGCCCGAACCGCTGTGCGACTGGTTGATCTTCACATCCTGGCCGGTCTTGCCCTTCCAGTATTTCGCGAAGGCAGCGTTGTAGTTCACGTACAGCTCGCGCGTCGGATCGTAGGACACATTGAGCAGCGTGACCGTGCCGGCCGCCTGCAATGGTGCGGCCAGTGCGATGAACGAGGCTACTGCCAGCGTCACGATGCCGCGGCGGTTGAGATGAATTGCAGTCATGACGTGACTCCTTGGTCTCTAAAATGTCAGGGTGATGGCGGCCGCAGCGTAGTGCGTGTCACCGTGAGGTGATGCGTTGGGCGCATCCTGCAGCAATCGTCCCCGTATCAGCCACGTGGCATTCATCTCGCCACGCAGCCGCTGCGGCAGGAACCAGTAACGCAGCCGGGCGTCGAGCTGCTGCCCGGCGAAGCTGCCTGAAGCGCCGCTGGCGTCGCGGATGCCGGTGGTGGAGAAACTGTCGTGCCGATCTGCCGCCCACAGCCATTTCACCGTGGCCAGCAGATCGAGCCGCTTCGTCGGTGCCCCATCGAGGCGCAGGCCCAGCGTGTTGATGTTCGCCCGCCCGACAGCGGCATAGATCCCAGACGGGCCGAATTCGCCACGACGCATGCCGAACAGCGTGTCGAAACGGTTGTAGTGCGCACTGGTGCCGTCGCCGCTGGCGTAATCCCACTCCACATCCAGATGCGGCTTCCAGCTCTGCGCAAAGGTGTAGCCCAGATCGGCGTGCGCAAAATACGCACGCACCCGCAGCGGCACTGCATTGGCAGCAGTGCTGGCGCGGATACTGCCTGTCTGTGAAATGCCTTCGAGCTCGTAGTCCCACTTGCCGGGCGCGGGATCGCTCATCAGCCGCGCCGTCAGATTGGTGAGGCCGCGGTTGCGCGTCGGTCGCCCCGCAGTGTCGTGCTCGATGAACCTGATGAATCCCATCTCCGCCAGCAACCTTCCCGGCAGGCCGGCTTTGGAAAACAGGGCACCGAAGACCTGCAGGTCCCGGCCTTCGTGATCCAGCTTCACTTTGTTCTTCAGCAGCGAGTCGAAATCATCGGGACGATGCTGCTGGGGCAGCACATAGAAAAGTGTCGCCGATCGTTTGCCCGAAAACTTCAACTCGGAGCGCAGACCCGTGCTGGCCTGCGGCGTATTGCGAAACTCGTCGGCCGAGATCAACCGCCGCGAGCCCAGGTTCATCGTGAAGCGTCCCGCCTGCACCATGGCCGAACTACCCGCACCAAAGGGCGACTCGAAGTCCCCGGCCACATAGGCCTGTGCGGGTTCCAGGGCGTCGACCTCATTGGTGGAGAGCACGCTTCCAGGACCCGTGTCGTACTCGCGGCCATCGAAGATCTCGCCGCCGAAGCGCCAGGTTCCCGTGTCCCACTCCAGCAGCAGGCTGCTGCGGATCGACAGCACATCATCCTGGTTGCGGAATCCGGGACGGAAGTCCCCATCGAGTTCTTCCTGTCGCAGGCGGATGGTGCCCGACACCTTGAAGCCCGTATCTTCCGCGGCTCGCGAAGTTCCTGGCGCGGCAGACGCCAGCGCCAGGAAACCCATTGCCATCAGAAGCGCGCCCGGACGGTAAGGCCCCAGGTCCGCGGATCGGCCGGCTGGCCCGCGATCAGGCCGGTGTTGCTGGGCGTCGTTGCCAGCAGCTCGAAGTAATCGCGATCGAAAGCGTTCTTGACCCATCCGTACACATCCCAGGTATCGCCAGCGCGGAAGCCCAGACGGAAGCTTGCCAGAGCGTACCCACCCACGTCCGTATAGATGGAACGCGAGGCATTCGATGACCAGCGACTGCGGGCGAAGCCGTCGTAGCCGAAGTACACCTCGCCATCACGACCGAGAAAACTGGTCGGATGCTGGTACTGGAAACCCCAGGACCCGGACAGCTTCGAGATACCCGGCAGCCACTGGCCGGAGATGTCGCAGTTGGCGGGGCTGAGCGCGCCCGGGACGCCAGCCGCGCCGGGCACCTGCGTGCCGGTCACCGTCGTGCCACCCGCCAGCTCCGGCGGGCATGGCGCATCCGGGAAGCTATCGTACTTCCCATCCGTGTACGCGGCGTTGACGTAGAAGTTCCAGTTGCCGTTCGGACGATAGGAGAAGTCCGCCTCCGCACCCTGCACCCGCACCTTGTCGGCATTGGCCA
>DATNCK010000053.1:0-2873 GCA_035571575.1 Steroidobacteraceae bacterium
CAACGGTGCGTACCCACAGCTATGTGGGCTGCAGCCATGCATTCGCCCGGCACAGCGGCAATCACTACGACGCGGCCGCAGCAGCGCTCGCGAATGACCGAAGTGCGGCGTTTCTTGCGTCGCACTTGAAGTAGGCATTGCCACGCGCGTGTTGATGCTGCTTTCGCAGCAGGCGAGGAACAGGACAGTGCGGGCCATCTGATCTGCTTTTTATCGAGTTAACTGATTCTTCAAAAGCTGATCCGCGATACCTAACATCAGGTTCAGCGAGCGTCACGAGAGATTGACCATGAATCCGACCGGCCTGTTGCTGGCCACATTCGTTCTATCCCTGGTGGGGTTGTTCGCCTTCATCTGGTCCCTGCGCAGGGGGCTGTTCGCCGAAGAAGCCAGCGGCGCGAGAACTATCTTCTCAAGTGGCGAAGTGGGTCTGCCGGAGGAACCCGCAGGCGATGCAAGGCAGCATCGCGAGTTGCAGAGCCTGGCGAACGCAGCGAACTCCGCGATGCCCCGCCAGGTCTCTGCGGAAGAACTGCGCGCTCGCCAAGCAGCCGACCGATCGAGCGCGTTTCCTGCGTTCGTGCTGATCGCCTGCGCGGTGGTCTGGCTCGTCGTCGCCTCGGCGGCGGGCTTGCTCGCTTCGGTGAAGCTGCACATGCCAGACCTCCTCACTGACCAGGCGTGGCTGAGCTTTGGACGCGTACGCACGTTGCACCTCAATGCGGTTGCATATGGATGGGCACCGCTGGGCTTGTTGGGCATCGCCATCTGGACGCTCCCGCGGCTGCTGAAGACGCCGCTGCGTGGCGGGCGTCTGGCTGTCGTCGGTGCGCTGCTGTGGAATGCAGGTCTGGTCGCGGGCCTTGGCGGCATCGCCATCGGCATCAACACCGGAATGGAGTGGCTGGAGATTCCCTGGCAGGTCGGGCTGCTCTTCGCGGTGGGCGGCATGCTCATCGGGTTGCCGATGGCCTTCATGCTGCAGCGCCGCCAGGTGCATCACCTCTACGTGTCGGTCTGGTACACGGGCGCTGCGCTCTTCTGGTTTCCCACGCTCTACATCGTCGCCAAGATCCCCGGCATCCACTTCGGTGTGGAACAGGCCACGATGAACTGGTGGTTCGGCCATAACGTGCTGGGGCTGTTCTACACACCGCTGTCGCTGGCTTCCATCTACTACTTCCTCCCGAAGGTGATCGGCCGGCCGGTGCGTTCGTACAACCTCTCGCTGCTGGGCTTCTGGACACTGGCCTTCTTCTACGGTCAGGTCGGCGCGCACCACTTGATCGGCGGGCCAGTGCCCGAATGGCTGATCACGCTGTCCATCGTGCAGAGCGTGATGATGATCATTCCGGTGGTTGCGTTCTCGCTCAACCAGCACCTCACGCTCAAGGGTCACTTCGGCGCGCTGAGGCATTCACCCACGCTGCGCTTCATCTTCTTCGGCGCGGTGATGTACACGTTCGCGTCGGTGCAGGGCTCGTTCGAGGCGCTGCGCTAGGTCAATGCCGTCACCCACTTCACCCACTTCACCGTGGCGCATGCGCATCTGGGGATGTACGGCTTCGTCTCGATGGTCATCTTCGGCGGCGTGTATTTCGCGATGCCGCGCATTCTCGATACCCCGTGGCCGCGTCCCGGCCTGATCGCACTGCACTTCTGGCTGGTGGTCGCAGGCTTCACGGTCTACATGGTCACGCTCAGCATCGGTGGCGTGCTGCAAGGCCTGGCATTGCTCGATGCGGCGCGCCCGTTCATGGACTCCGTGACCGTCACGCAGCCTTGGCTGAAGGGCCGCTCTCTGGGTGGGTCACTGATGACGCTGGGCCACCTCGTCTTTGCGCTGCACTTCGTGCTCATCACGATGCGCTCGGGCGTGCTCGAGCGTACAGAGGCCCTGCCCTTGCAAGCCGCCTCTGCAAAGTGAACGAGAGGCATTGCAATGGAAAACGAACTCAAGCTCGTCGCCGGCGCCATGGTCACGCTTTCGCTGGCGACCGCCGCAATGATCGTCGTCCCCTTCCTGCAGTTGAAGGACGTCCCCCCGCCCGCCGCGCTCAAGACCTACACCAGCGAGCAGTTGCGCGGGCGCGAGGTCTACATCGCCAATGGCTGCATCGCATGCCACTCCCAGCAGCCGAGCAGCCACGGAGCCGGAGTGGCCGATTCGCGTCGCGGCTGGGGCCGCGCCTCGGTGGCGGCCGACTATCACTACGACACGCCTCCTCTGATGGGGACCATGCGCACCGGGCCCGACTTGTTCAACATCGGTGTGCGGCAGCCGAGCGCCGACTGGCACCTCGGGCATCTGTTTCAGCCGCGTGCCTACGCGCCCGGCAGCAGCATGCCGGCCTATCGCTTCCTGTTCGAGATCAAGAGCACCGAGAGCGTTGCGAAGGGCGAGCGGGTCGTCTCGCTGCCGCCGGGCACGGTGCGCCCGGGCGAGATCGTCGTGGCTCGGCCCCAGGCGCTGGACCTGGTGGCCTATTTGCAGGGCATGAAGCACAACTATCCCGTGCTTGGCGCGGAGCAGGTCGAGGCCGCCGCGCACAGGCTCGCGACCCGTGAGGTGGATGCGGGCGGTGGCAAGAAGGGAGAGCGCGATGTCGCCGCCGACCGGCCGTGATGCCGAGAACGAGGATCCGCACGAGCAGTTCAACCCCGTGCCGCGGGTCGTGCTCGGACTGGCACTGGCGCTGGCCGCCTGGGGCGTTTCGTACATCGTCATGCAGCGCCCTGACAGCGCGCCGGCGCTCGGTGACAAGCGCGTGGCCGCAGAACTTGGCGCAGCAGCGTCGTCCGGTGGGGGCGCAGTCGACGGGCGGCAACTCTTTGCAGCGAACTGCCAAGCATGTCATCAGGCCACGGGCCAG
>DATNCK010000054.1:0-4730 GCA_035571575.1 Steroidobacteraceae bacterium
CTGTTCCAGGGCTACAAGCAGCTGCGCCTGCGCAACTGGGAACCGTTCCCCGTGCCACCGGGAAGTCTGGATGCAGTGATCCTGACTCATGCGCACCTGGATCACTCGGGGTATCTGCCGCGCCTGGTCAAGGCCGGATTCCGTGGACGCATTGTCTGCACACCAGCCACCAAGGCACTGTGCGACGTGCTGCTGCCCGACAGCGGCCGGCTGCAGGAGGAAGAGGCTACCTATGCCGAGCATAGGCGCAGTTCCAGGCATCGAGATCCAAAGCCGCTGTATACAGAAGAGGATGCGCTGGCCTGTCTGGAGCGCTTCGATACGCAGCGGTTCGAGGCTGAGGGAACCGTAGGCAGGGATCTCGCATTTGAATTGCTGCCCGCTGGCCATCTGCTGGGCGCCGCACAGGTACGTATGCGCGTGGGGAGCCAGATCGTGCACTTCAGCGGGGATCTGGGTCGCGACGATGACCTGCTGATGGCGCCGCCCATGCCGCTGGGCGAAGCGGATGTGCTGGTATGCGAATCCACCTATGGCAATCGTCTGCATCCGACCTCGGATGTGGCGGAAGAGCTGGCGGCGGTGATCGTCCGAGTCGCCCGCCGCGGCGGCGTGGTGCTGATCCCGGCGTTTGCCGTCGGGCGGACGCAGCAACTGTTGCTGCTGCTGGAGCGACTCCGGCAGGGCAACCGCATTCCCGAGTTGCCTGTGTTCGTCAACAGTCCGATGGCCGAGGAGGCAACTGCCGTCTACCAGCGTTTCAGCGGCCAGCACCGCATTTCGCCGGAGGAATGCGAGCGCATGTGCAAGTTCGCGACGCCCGTGCACACGGTCGAAGAATCCAAGGCACTGAACCTGCGCAAGGGGCCGATGATTGTGATCTCTGCCAGCGGCATGCTCACCGGTGGCCGCGTACTGCATCACGTCGCAAACTTTGGGCCGGACCCGCGAAATGCGATCGTACTGGCGGGATTTCAGGCTGGCGGTACGCGTGGGGCCCGCCTGGCCGCCGGCGAGTCATCGCTGCGCATCTTCGGGGTAGAGGTGCCGATCAAGGCCGAGATCGTCAACCTGCAGGGGTTATCCGCGCATGCAGACCGCAACGGACTGCTGCGGTGGCTCCGCGGTGCGGCCCGGCCGCCACGGAGAGTGTATGTCACGCATGGGGAGCCGGATGCGGCCGATGCGCTGCGTTATGCCATCGAACACGAGCTCGGGTGGTCGGCTCGCGTCCCAGAGCATCTGGAGACGGTGGAGCTGGGTTCGCTGCCAGACTCGGCATGATCCCGACCTCCGCACAAATGCGTATGGGCAGCGGCGTCGTCAGCCAGCAGCATGCAAGGCATGTTGCAGAAATCATCGAGGAGCATCATGGATAGCGCATTGATTCGCGAACGACTGCAGCGACGGCGACAGGAACTCGACGGCCGCATCGCCCGCATTGGCTCAGATCTACGCCGTGAAGTCACACCAGTGGAAGGCGGGTTTGCCGACCAGGCTGCCGAGCGCGGCAACGATACAGTGCTGGATGCCATCGGGTTGTCCGCGGAGGTCGAATTGCGCCAGATCGATGGCGCCTTGCATCGCCTTACGGACGGGCGCTATGGGGAGTGCGAGAAATGTGGCGGCCGGATTGCGCCAGCAAGGCTTCAGGCCGTTCCCTACGCGATCACGTGCGCCGAGTGCCCTGGCTGACGATCTCGCGACGTTACAATTGGAACGCCACGGTTAGCAGCAGGCCTTGAGCGATGTCGCGCAGCAGGCCGGGTTGCTTCGGCACGTAGGCACTTGCGGGTATGGCTAGTGCATCCATCCATTGCGCAAGCCATGCGATCTGTTCTGGTCCGTAGAATACGACCGCTGATTCATAGTTCAGCAGCAGGCTTCGCAGGTCCAGATTGATCGAGCCACACAGTGCCAGGGTGTCATCAACGACCACGGCTTTGGCGTGAACCATGCCCGGAAGCAGTTTGATGATGACGCCGGCATCGGCCAGATCGCGTAGCGCGCGATCCCGTACGAAGTCTGCCAGTCGATGATTTGATCGGGCTGGCAACAGCAGGGTTACCTGCACGCCGCGGCGGGCCGCCAGTCGGAGCGCGGTCTGGAAGCCACCGTCCGGTACGAAGTACGGCGTAACCGCCAGAAACCGCTGCTGGGCATGGAAGCATGCGTCGATAAGGAGTGCCTGCGCGGTGTCTTCTGCTTGATCGGGCCCGCTAGGCAGAAACTGCGCCGAAGGTCCTTCTGTGGCGAAGGAAGCTGCGCCCCCGATGGCGCGGATCGGTCCTTCTCCCCGCGCGGCCTGCCAATCGGCATCGAACTGATGGGCGGCCGAGGCGGCTACACACCCTTCCAGATCGAACGAGAGGTCGATCCATTGCGTGGCGCCATCACGGCCCGTGAAATATTCTGCTGAGAGATTGCGTCCGCCTGCCCACAGGCGCCGTCCATCGGCGATGGTGAGCTTGCGATGATTGCGCAAGTTGCGGGGTCCCAGTCTGCGGGTGCTGAACAGCGGTCGAAATATTGTCACCTTGCCGCCAGCTGCCCTCAGTGCCCGAAGAGCCGCGCGCGGGGCGGACAGGCCACCCCAGCCATCGAGCAACAGTCGTACCTGCACACCAGCACGGGCCCGTTCGGTAAGCCTTGCCAACGCCGCGCGGCCAAAATCGTCATTGCCGATCAGGTAGGTGCACAGGTCCAGTCGATCGCGTGCGCTGTCGATGACACTCCACAACGCATCGCGGGCTTCACTTCCATCGGCATGAAAGCGCACCTGCACGGGCCCCGAGGCGCTGAGGCCAAAACTCTCGAGCAGCACTGCGGCCCAGTGTGATTGCGGTGACGGCGGTTGGAGAGGCGGTCGTGGGCCGGCCTTCTGCTTCCTCTGTCCAAACATCAGGTACAGCGGCAACATCAAGTAGGGAAGCAGTGCCAGACCCATGACCCAGGCGATCGCGGCCGCAGGAGCGCGTCGCTCCCGGCGGGAGCGGGTGCTGAGTACATAGACAAGCAGCGCTACCGTGCTCAGCAGCAGGTGCTGGCTCAGGGACGGAAACCAGGCGGGCATTACGTCGCATCTTATCCAAGACGGTTAGCGAAATGATCGCGGATGCCGTCAGCATCCAGGAAAAGGGTCCACGCAGCATTGATCGCGACGGCATCCCGGTGGAATCCTGCAGCTTCGCTGCGTCGGGATCGTGAAGTATTCGGTAAATCAACACTTGCAAGGTGCCCGCGGGACCCCACAAACTGGCTCTCATGCACTCCATCTACCGTGGTTCTGTGAATCGCCGACGGATTCTTCAGCTGCTCGCGGTCGGTCCGGGCGCGCTGGCACTCGCCCTGCGCGATCGGCCCGCCATGGCCGAGGTGAAGGCCGTGGAGCGGCTTGCCCTGGCCCCACGCAACCTGTCGCTGCACAACTTGCATACGGGTGAGCGGCTGGCCCTGTGCTACTTCGACAATGGCCAGTATGTGCGAGAGACGCTGACGCAGTTCAATCGCCTGCTGCGCGATCATCGCAGCGGCGAGGTCGCCATCATGGATCAACGGCTGTTCGACCGGTTGCATGCGCTGGCCGTTGGCGCGCAGTGCACACCGCACTTCGAAGTCATCTCCGGTTACCGTTCGCCGCAAACCAACGAGGCGCTGCGTGCCACCAGTGAGGGTGTGGCGCGCCACAGCCTGCATACCGAGGGTCGCGCCATTGACGTGCGGCTCGCCGGGACCGCCTGCAGTCGTCTGCGGGATCTCGCGCTCGATCTGGGTGGTGGCGGCGTGGGCTACTACGCACAATCGGATTTCGTGCACCTGGATACCGGCCGCGTCCGAAGCTGGAAAGGCTGAGGTCGGAACATTCAGGTTTCGTCCATGCCGTAGAGATCGTTGAGAAACAGTACGCTGCCATCTTCGCGCGCGACTGCTGTGCCATAGACGATGTAGACGTGCACGGGTTCGGACAGTGTCACCTGCAGCGGCTTGGTGCCATTCATGGCGGTGGCGATGCGCTCCGTGGTCCAGGTGGCGTCGTCTTTCAGCAGCCACGCGGCCAGCCGCGCCGGGTCGGCGACGCGGATACAGCCATGACTGAACGCGCGTGCGGGGCTTGCGAACAGCGCGCGCTCCGGTGTGTCATGCAAGTACACGCCGTGCGGATTGGGCAGCATGAACTTCACCTCACCCAGGGCATTGTCGTCGCCGGGAAGCTGCCGTACGCGCAGGCTACCGCTGGCCAGCCGGTCGAGCTGCTGCGGCGAGTAGGGCACCGCCGCGCCGCCGCGGTCCACGAGTTCGTAGTGCCTGCTGGAGAAATAGTGTGGATCGCGACGCGCGGCCGGGAGCAGTTCGGCGAGCAGGATGCTGCGCGGCACCTCCCAGTACGGACGGAAGATCACATGCGTGAGATCCGCGCTGAATGTCGGTGTGCGCAGCTTTTCAATCACGCGGCCCACGATCACGTCCATTGCCAGCAGGCTCGCTTCGCGGTCGTCGAACGCCTGCATGCCGTAGAGCCGGAAGCGCGGAATGTTGATGAACAGCGCACGGTGATGGGGATTCGCGGGCAGGCTGCGCCAGCGCGCGAGCGTGCGCTCGATCTGGTTGAGGCGGCTGGACAGCGGCGTGGTGAGGGCGCGCCAGGTGGCGGGGCCCAGTACCCCATCCTGTTGCAATCCGTGGCGCTCCTGGAATCGTGTGAGGGCTGCGATCAGCGCGGCATCCAGCAC
>DATNCK010000055.1:0-2688 GCA_035571575.1 Steroidobacteraceae bacterium
CTACAGGGCGCGTGATAGGCCACGCGCTGTGGCTCCGTGCGCCGCGCGATAGTCTGCAATCGCGGCAGATGATCGATCAGCAGCTCGGATACATCGCGGGCCAGCGCGGTGATGCGCGCCGCCTTCTGCGCATATCGCGGATCATCGCGCAGCAGCCAGCCGTATTCGCGCAGTTGCGTGCCGCAGCCCGTGGCGTTGAACACTATCGCTTCCGCTCCAGACTCCAGCAGCGGCCACCAGGCATCTATATTTCGACGCGCCTGTTGCGATGATTTTTCATGCTGATCCAGATGCTGCGCAATGGCGCCACAGCACACCGCCGACGGGGGCACCACGACTTCGATGCCCAGCGCATCCAGCACGCGCGCAGTGGCCGCGTTGATATTGGGCGCCAGCGCCGGCTGTACGCAGCCCGCCAGCAGCAGCACACGCCGCGGCTGTCGTTGCATGGGCCAGGCACCTGCCGGATGCCGTTGCGGAATGCGCATCGCCAGAGCCGCAGGCAACATGGGACGCAGCCATCGACCCACGCGCAGCGCCGGCGAGAATCCGCGACCGCTGAGAAATCCGGCCAGCGCGCGTCGCAGCAGTCTTTCATGCCAGGGACGTGGTGCACGCTGCGCCAGCACCGAACGCCCGATCTCCACCAGGCGGCCATATTCAACACCGGAGGGACAGGTGGTTTCGCAGGCACGGCAGGTCAGGCACCGATCCAGATGCTGCTGCGTACGCGCTGTTGGCGCATTGCCTTCGAGCATCTGCTTGATCAGGTAGATGCGACCACGAGGACCATCCCGCTCATCGCCGAGCAGCTGGTATGTGGGACAGGTGGCATTGCAGAAGCCGCAGTGCACACAGCGGCTGATCAATCCCGCCGCAACCTTCACATCAGGTTCATTCGCTGTTTTGTCTGGCAGCTGCGTCTGCATCTACAGCTCCGCGTACAGGCGGCCAGGATTGAAAATACGCGCGGGATCGAACTCCTGCTTCAGCCGCTGATGAATGGCCAACAGCGGCGCGGACAGTGGCGTGAATGCATGCTCGCGCTGTTCGCCGCTTCGGAACAGCGTGGCATGCCCTCCCAATTCATGTGCAAGCGCGCGGATCTGCGCTGCGGGTGCCTCGCTGCGCAACCAGCGCAGCGCTCCGCCCCATTCGATGAGCTGCGGCGAATCGATGGCTACGGGCTCCGCCGTGCAAGGCAGTGATACGCGCCACAAGGGCGACTTGCCATCGAACCATGCGTGCCGCTGCTCGCGCACGTCGTGCCAGAACCCGGCTGCCACGTCGTCGTCGATGACTTCGCCACCCAGCGCCCTGGAGGCAACCTCCACCGCGGGCGCAGCACCGGAGAGGCGCAGCCACAGAGTGTTTTCCAGCCAGCAGCTGGCCGACAGCGGCAGCGGCTCTCCACCCCACTGCTGCAAGTTCTCCAATGCCGCCTGCTCCGACATGGAAAATCGCAAGCTCCTCTCCATGGCGGGCATGGGCAGCACTTTCAGTGAAACATCTACGATCACACCGAGAATTCCCAGCGACCCGGCCAGCAGCCGGGACACATCGTAGCCGGCCACGTTCTTGATGACGGTGCCACCGAAGCGCAGCAGGCGCCCCTGGCCATCGAGCAATCGAGCGCCGAGCACGGCATCGCGCAGACTGCCGTAGGTATAACCGGCGGCCGTGCGCCGCGGCCCCGACAGTCCGGCGGCAATACATCCGCCCAGCGTGGCGCCTGCCCCGAAATGCGGCGGCTCGAAAGCCAGCATCTGGCGCTGCGCGGCCAGCCGCTCCTGGATCAAGGCCAGAGGCGTACCGCCACGCGCGGTGATCACCAGCTCACTGGGTTCGTAGGATTCCACTCCGCTCCACCCACGTGGATCGAATACCGCGCCGCGCGGCGTGTTGCCATAGAAGTCCTTGGTTCCGCCCGCGCGAATGCGCAGCGCCTCGCGCCGGCTTGACGCCGAGCGCACGCGATCGATCCATTCCTCCAGCAACGCGTCCATCAGAAGCGCGGCAGCTCCGGATGCGGCACACGCCCGCCCGTTACGCGCATACGACCGTACTCCGCACATCGATGCAGCGAGGGAATCACCTTGCCGGGATTCAGGATGCCCTCGGGATCAAAGGCGCGCTTCACGCCAGTAAACGCATCCAGCGTTTCCCGATCGAACTGCGTGCACATCTGGTTCAGCTTTTCCATGCCCACGCCATGCTCGCCGGTGATGGTGCCGCCCAGACGCAGGCTCTCCTCGAGGATCTCCGCACCAAAGGCTTCGGCGCGCGCCACGGAATCCGCATCGCCGTCATCGAACAGCACCAGCGGATGCAGGTTGCCATCGCCAGCATGGAACACATTCGGACAGCCGAGGCCATAACGGCGCTCCATGTCCTCGATGGCCTTCAGCATGCGTCCGATATGACGGCGTGGAATGGTTCCGTCCGTGCAGTAATACGCGGGCGCCGCCCGCCCCGCCGCAGGAAATGCATTCTTGCGCCCCGCCCAGAATCTCAGCCGCTCGGTCTCATCGGCAGACACCTGCAGTCGCGTAGCGCCCGCGCCTTCGAGCACGCGCCGCATCGCCAGGATCTCGTCCTCCACTTCCTCTGGTGTGCCGTCGGACTCGCACAGCAGGATGGCGGCCGCATCCAGGTCGTAGCCCGCGTTCACGAAAGGCTCGACCAGTC
>DATNCK010000056.1:0-4006 GCA_035571575.1 Steroidobacteraceae bacterium
TGACTACTCCACGAATACCTGTGCCAGGAAGCCGCGGCGGCGACGCAGCGGGCTGGGCGATACCGCCGCGCACAGCGCCTGCCAGGTATCGCGATAGCGCGTCAGCCAGCTCTGCGTGGCCTCGGAGTCCGCTGGCGGAAATTCCTGACGCAGCGAATCGACCATCAAGGTCCAGCGCGGCAATCCCTTGGGAAACCGGCCGCGGCGCGTGAACAGGATGCGGCCTTCCACCGGCATTTCGCCCGAGAGCTGCCGCACGGCGGCAACGCGGTCGTAGAGCGCGTGCTGTGGATTCTGGAAGGTGCTGCGGCTGGCACCGTTCATCACCGTCCATTCCGTCATCTGGTCACCGCCGAAGATATTGCCGCGCACATCGCGCAGGTCGATGACCAGCACGCCGCGCGAGGTGA
This sequence comes from Steroidobacteraceae bacterium, assembly GCA_035571575.1. Classification (GTDB taxonomy): domain Bacteria; phylum Pseudomonadota; class Gammaproteobacteria; order Steroidobacterales; family Steroidobacteraceae; genus ZC4RG30. The sequence continues at coordinate 411 of DATNCK010000056.1, forward strand.
GCAGCAGGTAATCCACATGCATGGAGGCACCCATGCCATCGGGCACCAGCACATTGCGCACGTACTGGCTGCCCACGGAAATGATGGACTGGTCCAGCCGCTTCAGCTGCGCGTGCCGGCGCCAGGCGCGGAAGACGTAATAGAACAGCGCCGCGATCATGAAAGCGACCACGGCCGCAAGGATCAGGCGGTTCTGCGGCGTGTCGAAACGCGACAGCGCGGTGTCGGTCAAGTGGCACTCCTCAGCGCATCCAGCGTGGGGTCGATCTCATCGAACGACGACGGCAGCTCATACAGACGCCGCAGATTGTCGGGCACGGGAACGGTTCCTACCAGCGGTTCGACGGTTTCCCGGAATTTGGCGGGATGGGCCGTGGCAACCAGCACCCACTGGTGCGCGGCACGATCCTCTGCCGTCAATCGCGCATACGCCTCTGCGGCCGTGGCGGTGTGCGGGCACCAGATTTCGCCAAAGCGCGCATGATCGCTGCGGATGCGGGCGCTGATGGCGGCATCGTCCACCGACACCGCGCGCAGTATCCGGCCCAGGGCTGCCGCATCGGGGAACAACGCCAGCAGGCGCTCCATGTTGCTGGGATTGCCCACGTCCATGGCGTTGGCCAGCGTGGGAATGCTGGCCCGCGGCTCGTATTTTCCGCTGGCCAGAAAATCCGGCACCGTGCGGTTGGCGTTGTGCGCCAGCAGGATGCGGTCGATGGGAAAGCCCATCTGCTTCGCCCAGATGCAGGCGGCAGAATTGCCAAGATTGCCGCTGGGGATGATGTAGGACGCCGGACGGCCGGTATCGCGCTGGATCGCGAGACTGCTGCTGGCGTAGTACACCGCCTGTGGCAACAGCCGGCCCAGATTGATGCTGTTGGCCGAGGACATCTCCGCGCGCGCGCGCAGCGTGGCATCACCAAAGGCCTCTTTCACCAGGCGCTGGCAGTCATCGAAACTGCCACGCACGGCGAGACTGCGCACATTGCCGCCCCAGCAGGTGAGCTGCTGCTGCTGCGTGGGTGAAACCAGGCCCTTGGGAAACAGCACCACCACTTCGATACCGGGGCGGCGATGGAAGGCCGCCGCGACCGCGCCCCCGGTATCACCGGAGGTGGCCACCAGAATACGCAGGGGCCGGCTGCTGCTGCGCGGAATGCGCGCGAGGCTGGCTGCGAGAAAGCGTGCGCCAAAGTCCTTGAAAGCCGCCGTCGGGCCGTGAAACAACTCCAGCACGCGTGGCGCATCGGTGCCGCTCAACTTCTTCAGCGGCGCCGGAAAATTGAAGGCATCGCGAACGATCTCTGGTACCGCGGCGGCCAGTGCATCTTCCTGCGCGAAAGCGCCGATCAGCGCCGTGCCGACCTGCGGCAGTTCGCCGGCGGCCACGGCAGACAGCGTCGGCCATTGCTGCGGAACGTACAGGCCACCATCTGGCGCCAATCCCTGCAGCAGTGCTGCGCTGAATCCAACGGGCGGCGCGTGGCCGCGCGTACTCTCGAACTTCATTCGCTGCTCACCACATGGGCACCGCCCGACTGCACCGGCACCAGCCACTTGTCGGTGGCGATGCCCTGCCGGGCAAAGGCGCCGACCATGGCATCGCGTACGGCGCGCCCATCGCGCTCCAGGCAGAGGGCAAAAATCGTTGGCCCGGCGCCCGAGATCGAGCAACCCAATGCGCCCTTTTCCAGCGCACCGGCACGAACTTCAGGGAAGCCCGGAATCAGTACCTGACGCTGCTTCTCGATGACCACATCCTCGAGCGAGGCTTTGATCAGATCCAGATCGTTGGTGTAGCAGCCGGAAATGAAGCCGGCCAGGTTGGCGGTCTGCCAGACGAAATCGGACATGTTCACGGTGCGGCTGAGGATGGCGCGCGCCTGCTTGGTCGATACCTGCAGATGCGGATGCACGATCACTGCGTGGATGACTTCCGGCACGGGAATCTGCTTCACGCGCGGGTGGTCGATGCCCACGGTGAGCACCAGGCCGCCGAACAGCGACGGGGAGATATTGTCGGCGTGACGCGAGCCGCTGGCCACGGCCTCGCCTTCCATCGCCACCTTGAGCAGTTCGATGCGCGTCAGCGGCTCGTCGATCATCGCGTTGGCGGCGACCACTGCGGCCACGGCCGAAGCCGCCGAGCCTCCGAGGCCGGAGGCCAGCGGAATGCCCTTCTGGATGCGCATCTCGAAACCGAAGTCGAGATTGCGCAGCGCAGAGAGCGCCAGCAACGCCTGTCCAGCCGTGTTCTTCTCGGCTTCGAGCGGCAGATCTTCCACCACGCCGGTGATCGACTTGATGACCACACCGGGTTTTGGCGTGCGCAGCAGCGATACCCGGTCACCGACGGCATCCACCGAGAAGCCCAGGATGTCGAAACCGATGGCCACATTCGCCACGGAGCCCGGCGCGAAGGCCGTGACCTGGGTGGGATTCGTCACCAGCGGGCTCACAGTCGTGCACCCAGATAGGCGGAGAGACGCAGCAAGTCTGCAAAGACACCGCCGGCGGTGACCTCGGGGCCTGCTCCGGGTCCCTGTACGATCAGCGGATTGTTGCAGTAACGCGCGGTGGCGAAGCGCACCACATTGTCGGTGAGCGCGATGTTGGCAAAGGCATGCCTGGCATCGAGCTCGACCACGCCCACGGTAGCTTCACCCTTGGCCGTAATGCGACCGACGAAGCGCAGCACCTTGCCAGCTTTCTTCGCTGTTTCGTAACGTTTCTGCCAGTCGCTGTCGTACTTGGCAAGGCCGTCCAGGAATTCATCGATGGAGCCGCCCGCCAATTCCTTCGGCACCAGGCTCTCGACCTTCACGTCACTCATCTCCAGCCTCAGGCCCATTTCACGCGCCAGGATGATGAGCTTGCGCGCCACATCCGTGCCGGAGAGATCGTCGCGCGGATCCGGCTCGGTGTAGCCGCGCTGCTTGGCATCGCGCACGATGGCCGAGAAGGGCACGGAGCCATCGTACACATTGAACAGATAGGCCAGCGTGCCGGAGAAGATGCCTTCGATACTGTCGATGACATCACCCGTCTCGCGCAGATCGCGCAGGGTCTGGATCACCGGCAGGCCCGCACCCACGGTGCCTTCGTAGAGATAGTGCGAAGCACCGGCGCGGCGCGCCTCGCGCAGCGAGTCGTAGTAGACCATCGCGGCACTGTTGGCCTTCTTGTTGGGCGTGACCACGTGGATGCCGGCAGCCAGCCAGTCACGGTAATGCTTCGCCACCGACTCATCCGCGGAGCAGTCGATGATCACCGTGTGCGGCAGATAATCCACCTGCACATGCTCGATGAAGCGTGCGATGTCAGCGGCGTTCCTGGCGCCTTCGTATTCTTCGCGCCAGCGGCCCAGTTCCACGCCTCGGTCCGACAGCAGCATGCGCTTGCTGGACATGATGCCGCGCACTCGCAGATCGAGCTTGAACTCGCGCGACAGCCGCGCCTGCTCGCCGGCCAGCTGATCCAGCAGCACGCGTCCCACGGTGCCCGGCCCGATCACGCCGATCGACAATGTGTTCGGCGAGAGATAGAAACTGGCATGTGTGGCGCGCAGCGCGCGCGTCGCCTGCTTGCCATCGACC
>DATNCK010000057.1:0-2131 GCA_035571575.1 Steroidobacteraceae bacterium
GCGCCGGTCAGCGTCGCGAAATCGATCAGGAGATCGGGTTTCTCCTCACTGGCTGCCTGTAAAGCATCTGCCAGCACCAGGCGCCCTTCGGCATCCGTGTTGCCGATCTCCACCGTCAGGCCCTTGCGCGAACGCCAGACATCGCCTGGCCGGAAGGCTGCGCCATCCACCGCATTTTCCACGGCGGGTATCAGCACGCGCAGATCCACAGCCACATCCAGTGCCCGCAGCTGCTCGGTGAGCGCCAGCACGCAGGCTGCGCCGCCCATGTCTTTTTTCATCAGCAGCATGCCGGCGGCCTGCTTGATGTCGAGGCCCCCGGTGTCGAAGCACACGCCCTTGCCTACCAGCGCCAGCTTGGGTGCGCCGCGCCGGGGAAAGCGCAGTTCGATCAGTCGCGGTGCGCGCACGGAACCCTGCCCCACAGCGGCCACCAGCGGATAGCCGCTGGTCAATGCGGTTCCACTGATGACCGTCGCCTTCCCACCGGCACGATCTGCGAGCGCCAGCGCCGCCACTTCGAGCTCGGCAGGTCCCAGATCATTGGCTGGCGTATTGATCAGGTCACGCGCCAGTGCGGTGGCCGACGCGGCCGCAGCAATGTCGCGCAACACGACGCCGCGCGGTCGGCGCAGGCGCGGCAAAGACGCAGTATCGGCATTGCCGCGATAGCGCGCGAAGCGATAGCCGCCCAGCATCCAGCCCAGCGCGAACAGTTCATCGCGCGCATCGCCGAATTCCTGCGCCAGTGCGTACTCGCCAACAGGCAAGCCGTCGCCCAGTGCGGCCGCCAGCCAAAGCAGTTGCTGCGCGTCAGGCACACCGCTTCCGGTGCCGGCGAGAACGGTGCTGGTCTGCGTGGCGTCGGACGGCAGCAAAATCCAGCGCCCCGGTTCCGGCCGGTAACCGCTGCGGCGCAGCCAGTCCTGCAGCGCGGCAGGTTGTGTGGACATCCACTGCGTGTATTCGCGCTCGCCGATGAGCTGCAGCGTAGTGGGCCGCTCAACGACATCCGTGACGGTCGGGGACGGTGGGTTCACAGGGAAATACTAAGCTATTCACATGACTGACGCGTCAGTCATTGGTATTTTCGGGCTATACTTGCGAGCTCGGCCATGTTGGCCTTCGTTCGCTCATACGGAGTTTTCGCGATGCGTCTATTCGGACCCAAAGATGTCGACAAAACCGCCCTGCGCCGCGCGCGCATTGCCGTGCTGGGATATGGCAGCCAGGGTCGCGCTCACGCGCTCAACCTGAAGGACAGCGGCTTCGACGTGGTAGTGGGTGTGCGCAAGGGCGACAGCTACAACCAGGCCAAGCGTGATGGCCTCACGGTGATGGCGCCCATCGACGCGGTGAAGGATGCCAAGCTGATTGCGATCCTGGTGCCCGACACCACGCAGAAGGCGCTGTACGCCGAGATCAAGGATTCGATTCCCAAGGGCGCCACGCTGCTGTTTGCGCATGGGTTCAACATCCACTTCAAGCAGATCAAGCCGCGCAAGGACCTGAACGTGGTGCTGATCGCGCCGAAGGGACCGGGCGGCCTGGTGCGTCGGCAGTTCCAGCAGGGTCGTGGCGTGCCGGCGCTGATCGCCGTGGCACAGGGCCCGGCCAAGACGGCATTCAACATCGCGCTGGCCTATGCCCATGGCATCGGCAGCACCCGCGGTGGCGTGTTGCAGACCACCTTCAAGGAGGAGACCGAGACGGATCTGTTCGGCGAGCAGGTCGTGCTGTGCGGCGGCACCTCGGACCTGATCCTGAAGGGTTTCGAGACGCTCACCGAGGCCGGCTACCAGCCGGAAGTGGCCTACTACGAAGTGCTGCATGAACTGAAGCTCATCGTCGACCTGCTGCACGAAGGCGGGCTGGCGAAGATGCACAAGTACATCTCCACCACCGCCAAGTGGGGCGACATGATCAGTGGTCCGCGCATCGTGAATCGCGCCACCAAGAAGGAGATGAAGAAGGTCCTCGGTGACATCCAGTCGGGCAAGTTCGCCCGCCGCTGGATTGCCGAAAACAAGTCGGGCCTGAAGAAGTACAACAAGCTGATGAAGGCCGACCTGAACCACAAGATCGAGAAGGTCGGCGTCAAGCTGCGCGAGCGCATGCCCTGGCTGTCCGA
>DATNCK010000058.1:0-5266 GCA_035571575.1 Steroidobacteraceae bacterium
TCCCATGCCACGGACCGGTTTCAGCGCTGGCGTGGGCTGACCGAGAAGCGCCGTACACTGATTCGTGAACGCTGGAGTGACTTCCAGAACCTGCCGCCGGCCGAACAGGAACGCATCCGCCGGGAATTTCGCGAGTACCGGCGCCTGTCGGCGCCGCGACGTGAACAGCTGCGCCGCCAGTGGCAGCAGAAGTCGCGCGCCGAACGACAGCAGATGCTGCGGGAGCTGCGCGAGCAACGCCGCGAACGCCGCCAGAACCTCTGACGTGCCGTAGCCGCCGGGCTACAGTAGCGGCATGGGGGTTGTCGCACTCGAGCCGCTGTTCACACCGCTGAGCCTGCGCGGTGTCACGCTGCGCAATCGCTTCGTGATGCCGGCCATGCAGCGCGGCTTCATGAACGACGGCGCACCCGCGCCGCGCATGGTCGAATACCTGCGCCGCTGCGCGGCCGGAGGCGCGGGGCTCATCATCTGCGAATCCACTTCGCCCGATCACCCTTCCGGTTATTGGGCGCCCGTCATCGGCCGCCTCGATGCGGGCACATTGCCCGCCTGGCAACAGGTCATCGACGCCGTACATGCCGAAGGCGCGCGCATTTTCATCCAGCTCTGGCATCCCGGCGTCATGCGCCGCGTCGCCGAGAATCATCCGCTCGCGCAAACACCTTCACTGAGCCCCTCGGGATTGATTCAGGCCGGGCGCCCCAATGGCCGCGCCATGACAGACACAGATCTGGCAGAGCTGCAGACTGCGTACGTACGTGCCGCACTGGATGCACAGCGTCTGGGTGCCGACGGCGTAGAGGTGCATGCCGCGCATGGTTATCTGATGGATCAGTTCCTCTGGGCCGAAACCAATCAGCGCAGCGATGCGTATGGCGGCACGACGCTGTCGCAGCGTGCTCGTTACCCCGCCGAGGTCGTCGCTGCCATACGGGGCGCAGTCGGCGATGAATTTCCATTGTCGCTGCGCTTTTCGCAGTTCAAGGAAGTGGACTACGGGGCCACCGTGGCCGGAAGCCCGGAAGAACTGCGTGACTTCCTGTTGTTGATGCGCGCCGCGGGCATCGACATGTTCAACGTTTCCTCGCGCCGCTTCGCCAAGGCCGAATGGCCGCGGAGCGCGCAGCCGCAATGGTCCATTGCCGACTGGACGCGCTCGTTCGCCGCTGTGCCGGTGATGACCACGGGCAGCGTCGGTCTGAATGTGGAGATGTTCGCCAATCTCTTCGACGACAGGGATCCGGACGAAACTCCTGTCGAGCGCGACCTCACCGAACTGGCCACGCGCGTGCGCGATGGCCGTGTCGACCTGGTGGGCGTGGGGCGCATGCATATCGCCAATCACGACTTCGTGAACAAGGTGCGCGCAGGCCGCTTCGATGAGATAGCACTGTTCCGCAAGCAGGTGCATCTGGCTGATCTCGGCGAGGCCATCGCAGCGGAAGAGCCGGGTTTCGTCGAGCTATCACGCAAGAACTCCGCCGCTGACTGAAGACTGCCTGAGTTGCTGCACAGTGCAGTAGCAGCAAGGGAATGTGACGCATTGCGGCGCGAACTGTGGCATCGATTCTGCTACTATCCCTTCCGTCTTACCGGATCGCGACCGGTCATTCTCAAGACCGGATCCAGGGCATCGCGAACCTCGATCCCAACACTCAAGGATTTCAATGAATTTTTCTGATCTCGGGCTCAAGCCCGAGCTGACGGCTGCCGTGGCTGAAAAAGGCTACACGGAGCCCACTCCCATTCAGCTGGCCGCCATTCCGGCCGTACTTTCCGGCCGCGACGTGCTCGCGGGTGCGCAGACCGGCACGGGCAAAACCGCCGGTTTCGTGCTGCCTATTCTGCAGCGTCTCGATGCGCGTGCAGCTCAAGGACCACGCGCGCTGATTCTGACCCCGACGCGTGAACTGGCTGCGCAGGTAGCCGAGAGCGTGCGTCATTACGGCAAGAACACTTCGCTGCGTTCGGCCGTGATCTTCGGCGGCGTCAGCGAACGACCGCAGATCGCGGCACTGCGCAACGGCTGTGATGTGCTCATCGCCACGCCGGGCCGATTGCTCGACCTGGTCGAGCAGAAGGCACTGACTCTGTCGAATGTGCAGGTGTTCGTGCTCGATGAAGCCGATCGCATGCTCGACATGGGCTTCATTCACGCCATCAAGCGGGTGCGCGCGCTGCTGCCGCAGCAGCGCCAGAACCTGATGTTCTCGGCCACGTATTCCGATGACATCCGCCGCCTGGCCTCGAATCTGCTGCGCGATCCGCTGTCCGTGGAAGTGAATCCGCCGAACAAGACTGCCGACAAGGTCGAGCAGGTTGCGTATCGGCTGCCCAAGGAGCACAAGCGGCATCTGCTGGCGCACCTGATCAAGGAAGGCAACTGGCACCAGGTGCTGGTATTCACGCGCACCAAGCACGGCGCGAACCGCCTGGCCGAACAACTGGAACGTGCCGGCATTCACGCCCTGCCCATCCACGGCAACAAGAGCCAGAACGCGCGGGTGCGCGCGCTCGAAGACTTCAAGGCCAATCGCATCATCGCGCTGGTAGCCACAGAAGTTGCCGCGCGCGGCCTCGACATCAAGGAGCTGCCGTACGTCGTGAACTACGAGCTGCCCAATGTGCCGGAGGACTACGTGCATCGAATCGGCCGCACCGCGCGTGCGGGATCAACCGGCAAGGCGGTCTCGCTGGTCTCGCCTGATGAATCCTCATTCATGAGAGATATCGTCAAGCTGCTGGGCCGCGATATTCCCGTGCAGCCCCTGCCTGCTTTCGAGATCAAGGAGTCGGCGTCGCAGCCGGAGACGCAACGTCAGGACCAGCCGCGTCGCGGGCATGGCAATCAGAGCGGACAGTCAGGCCGTGGCGGACGGCCCGGCGGTGCTACTGCGCAGCGTTCGGGGCGGAATTCGCACCATCAGGGCCGGCCGTCGCAGCCGCGGCAGCAGGCTCGACGCGGGTGAAGTAGATTTTTTTGTCGGCCACCGATGCGTAGATGCGCAGCTTGCGCATCAGGTCGGTGCCGATGGAAAACGGAGCAAGTCCAAACTGGTCGCGACACACGACCGGACCGCGTTGCCTGCCACCGGGTATGCATTTGCTGTTCCCGCGGATGAGAACGCGTGTGTTGCGTATGTTCAGTCCCTTCGCGGTCAACGACATCGCACGAAAACTCGCAATCTCGTTGGAACCGGAAATCGTCTCCCGCTCGACCCCGGGAGAGTTTTCATCGAATCCCAGATAGCGCTTCACCGCCTGATCACTGATCAGCGACAACGGGCCCGTGGTGTTCAAGCTGGCCTCGAACAGCGTGCCCTCGACCTCCATCTGGAACAACAACAATCCGGTAGCGTCGGCGTACAGCGGCACGGCAGTGACCGCGCCTCCCCAATACACCGGTGTGGTGCTGCAACGATTCGGATTGAACAGATTGATTCGGCGCTCGGCCAGATTCAATTCCATGTCCACGACATTCATGAATCGCGAGGAAAGCGTGCCAAATACCGGATAGCCGGCGTAACGCGGCGGATCTCCCGGCTCCTCCGGATGCACCGCATACTCCCAGCCGGTAAAGTTGGCTTTGTCGAGCACCGTGCTCTTCACCGTGACCTGGCGCTCAACTTTTTGGCTGCCGATCGACCCGTCGTATTCCACGCGATGGGTTTTCCCGGCGAGTCCCAACTCTTCCAGATATTCCGGGTAAAGCCACGGGAGCCCGGCGTCGAGCTGCAGCACCATGAATCCCGCATGCCCCTCGAGGCGAACGGGCAGCAGGATGGCGCCATGATCGACGACCACTTCCATGGCGCCGATCAATTTCAACTCACAGGGCTTGCCAGCTGCCCATCCCACTGGCGCCAAGACCAGCGCCAGTATTCCCCATAGCAGTTTGCGCACGAGATTCCTCCATGAACCGGCGCCCTGCAGGAAGCCTGACTTACTTCTTCGGCTTCCTGAACAGCAGCACGAACTGATCGGACTTGCCGCGGGTCACCTCGTGCGACGACTGCTTGTGCGTGTCGTCGGCATGACGCAGCAGCTGGCTCTCGGTGGCGAGTTCGAAGCCCACTGACTTCACCTCGGTCTTCACCAGCTCCTCATCGCTGCGATGCAGAGCCAGGTCGCGCGTGCCCGAGCCTTTTTCCGCGGCGTGATCGATCACCATGTACACGCCACCGGGCTTCAGCGCGTTGAACGCCATGCGGTTGATCGGCGCCAGATCCGCGTTGGGGCGAGCGTGCATGTCGTGGTAGTTCAGCGATGTCCATACCACATCGACCTGCTCGGGCAGCGGCGTGGCCGGATCCAGGCTCATCACCTTGACGTTGGAATAACCCGAATCCGCCAGCGCCTTGAGCGCCGCGCCTGGATCGCGACCCGGAGGCGCATTGGGCGGCGGCGGCGGCGTCAAGGCGTAGACCACGCCCTGCGGGCCGACCACCTTGCTGAAGATGCGCGTGAAGTAGCCCTGACCGGGCCACATTTCCGCCACCTTGCTGCCGGCGTGAATGCCCGCCAGGGCGACGACCTCGGCCGGCTTGCGATCGGCATCGCGCCCCTTGTCCGCGTCCGGACGTCCGGCATCCGCTACTGCCGCAGCAATCACGGCAGCGCTGTTGTCGGCGGTCAGCGCCGTGGTCAGATAGCCCGCAAAGCCCAGGCACAGCACTGTTGTACAAATCCGTTTGCCAAACGTCATGACGTCACCCCCGTGGTTGTTGATATCTTGAGTATATGACCTCAAAGCTTCTGCCCGCATTCGGACTGATGGCGATTCTCGCCACCCCTGCCACGGCCGCGGCAATCACGGGCTGCGCTTCGCTTTGCGGAGAATGGCGGCTGGATCCGGTCGCCAGTGATGCGCCGGATCACGCGCTGGACGCCGCCTTTGCGAAATTCAAGGATCCGCGGCCGCGCCACATGCGCGCCCCTGCAGGCGATGACCTGAACTCCCTGGGTCAGGCGGCCGACGAGGAAATCCTGGGTCCCATGGTTGACCGGCCGCGCCGCAAGGAGCTGCGCGAGGAACTGCAAAGCATGCTGAGCCAGCCCCAGCAGCTGCGCCTGGCTGCCCGCGATAACGATGTGCTGATTGCTGCGGACGGCCACACCGCGCAGAGCCTGACGCCGGGGGAGCCGCATGCCCGCGTCGATCGTTATGGCACGGCCCGCATCAGCGTGCGCTGGCGGGGCTCGCAGCTGGAGATCAGCGAGAAATACGACCGGCGCAATCAGCAGGAAAGGACCTACGGGCTGC
>DATNCK010000059.1:0-3582 GCA_035571575.1 Steroidobacteraceae bacterium
GCTGGCATTGGGCTGGCGCGATGCGGGGCAGCGCGCGGCCATCGCCACGGTGGTTTCCACCTGGGGTTCAGCGCCCCGACCTGCAGGCAGCCAACTTGTTTGCAACGATGCGGGTGCATTTGCCGGGTCGGTTTCCGGCGGCTGCGTCGAAGTGAGTGTCATGGAAGCTGCGGCCGAAGTGATGCGCACCGGAGCGTCATGTCTGCTCGAATATGGCGTGAGCGACGAGCAGGCCTTCAGCGTTGGGCTGGCCTGTGGCGGGCGCATCCGCGTCTACGTCGAGGCGCTGGAGTAAGGCATGAAAAGGGGGATGGCAGAGGCCTTGCGTGCAATGCATGGCGCCGGGCGGGCGGCGGTGCTGTTCACGCCGCTGGATGGCAGCGCACAGCGGCTGCTCGATGCAGAGGGGCTGTCCTTGCTGGCGCTCACCGATCCAGAGCTGGCCGCTGCGGCGACCGAGTCGCTGCGCAGCGATCGCGCTGCCGTGATTGCGTGGCAGAGCACCGAGCTGCTGCTCACGCCGCACAATCCGCCGCTGCGCCTGTGCGTGGTCGGCGCCGTGCACATCAGCGAGGCGCTGTGCGCCATGGCGCGTCAATGCGGCTATGCCGTAACCGTGATCGATCCCCGCGCCGCGTTTCTGCGCGCCGAGCGGTTCCCAGGCGTCACGCTGGTCGGTCAGTGGCCACAACAGGCCTTCGCCCAGCTCAAGCCGGATGCGCGCACGGCAGTGGTGCTGCTGACGCATGATCCGAAGATCGATGATCCGGCGTTGCTGGCGGTACTTTCCACACCCGCGTTTTACGTGGGAGCGCTGGGGTCCACGCGCACCCATGCCAAACGACTGGAACGTTTGACCGCAGCGGGCGTAAGCGACGCCAATCGCGCGCGCATCCACGGGCCAGCGGGGCTTTCCATTGCTGCACGAACGCCGGCGGAGATTGCGGTCGCCGTGCTGGCACAGATGACGCAGGTACTGCGGAGCGCGAAGTCGTGAAGTTCGGTCTGGTTGCGCTGGCCGAGGCGCGCGGCTGCGTATTGGCGCATAGCGTGAAGTTGCCTGACGGCGCGTTGAAGAAGGGTCTGTTGCTGGCTGAGCCGGATCTGCGCCGGCTCGCGGCGGCAGGCATCGAGCAGGTGCTGGCCGCGCGACTGGAAGCCGATGATGTGGCCGAGGATGACGCGGCGGCGCAGGTGGCACAGGCACTGGCCGGCGCGGAAGTCGATATTGGCAATGCGGGTACCGGTCGCGTGAACGTGCATGCGCGCAGCGCCGGACTGATGGTGCTCGATGCGGGGCGTATCCACGCCACCAATGCGGTGCACGAAGGGCTCACCGTTGCCACGCTGCAGCCGGATTCTCCCGTCGAGGCAGGTCAGATGCTGGCCACCGTGAAGATCATCCCTTACGCCGTGCCGCAGTCGGCGGTGACTCAGGTGCTGCAGTCGCTGCGCGGCGCGGCCACCGCGGCTCCAGGGCGGCGCGCGCTGCGTGTGGCGGCATGGCGCAACTTGCCGGTGGGTCTGGTGATGACGCGCGCGCCGGAAACACCCGATTCGGTGCTGGCGAAGATGCGCAATGCGGTACTGGGCAGACTCGCGCCGCTGGGCGCGACGCTGGTGGCTGAACGGGTGGTCTCTCATGATCAGGAGGCGATAGCGCAGGCGCTGCAGCAGCTGTGGCAACAGGCTGCGGCGCCGAAGTTGCTGCTGGTGTCGGGCATCGCCGCCACGGTGGATCGGCGCGACATCGTGCCTTCGGCCATCGTGCAGGCTGGCGGCCGCGTGCTGCATGCCGGCATGCCGGTGGATCCGGGCAACCTGCTGGTGCTGGGCGAACTGCCGGTCGGTGGCGCGGCGTTGCCGGTGATCGGCATCCCCACCTGTGCCCGTTCGCCCAAGCTCAATGGCTTTGATTTCGTTCTGCGACGGCTGGCGGCGGGCGAACCGGTGGCACCAACGGATATCATGGCGATGGGGGTTGGCGGATTGCTGACCGAGATCGAATCACGGCCCATGCCGCGCGATCCGCGGCGCCGTGGCTGAATTGCAAACAACGGGGGCGACATGCGCGAATTCGACGAGAAGAGCATCACCGCGGCCGTGCTGGCACGCATGGATCAATGCACCGATGCGCGCTTCAAGCAGGTGATGAGTTCGCTGATCACGCATCTGCATGACTTCGTGCGCGAGGTGAAGCTCACCGAAGCCGAGTGGATCAACGCCATCATGTTCCTCACCGATACCGGCAAGACCTGCACCGACAAGCGCCAGGAATTCATCCTGCTGTCGGACACGCTGGGCGTTTCCATCCTGGTGATCACGATCAACAACCCGGCAAGCAATGGCACTTCGGACTCCACGGTGCTCGGGCCCTACTACTGGGAGGGCGCGCCAGAGCTGCCATTGGGCGCGAACCTCGCCGTGGATGTGAAGGGCGAGCCGGCCTATTACTCCGGACGCGTGCTCAGCAGCGATGGCACGCCCATCGCAGGCGCACTGCTCGACATCTGGTCCGGTGATGGAGAGGGCACCTACGACATGCAGATGCCGGATGATGTCGGAATGAAGGCGCGCGGCCGCATCCGCACAGATGCACAGGGTCGCTACAGCTTCCGCTCCATCAAGCCCGAGTACTATCCCGTGCCCACCGATGGGCCGGTGGGCCGCATGCTGAACAAGATGGGCCGTCACCCGATGCGTCCCGGGCACATCCACATGATCGTCTCTGCGCCGGGGCATCATCCGATCACAACGCATCTGTTCGCCGCGGGCAGCCAGTACATCGATTCCGATGCGGTGTTCGGCGTGAAGGAATCGCTGGTTACGGCATTCGAGAAACATCCGGCGGGCAAGGCACCCGATGGCACGGGCATCGACGTGCCTTACTACACGGTGAACTTCGACTTCCGGCTCCGCAAAGCCGGTTGAGGGCTGTCTGGCAAGTCAGGCCGCATCGGGCGCGTTGACGGAGCAGTTTTTCCGGATCGTCTGCGCCAACCAGCAGGTCCTGCCGATGCTCAGGCGCATCGAGGCGCTGCGAATCGCCGACTGGTACCTGGCCGGTGGCTGCCTGTTCCAGACGGTATGGAACCATCTGCATGGCTTTGCACCCGAGCATGGAATCCTCGACTACGACCTGCTGTATTTCGACGACAGCAGCCTGTCGGAGTCCGATGAGAGTCGCGTGCAGGCGGCAGTTGGCGCAGCCTGCGCTCAACTGCCCGTGCGCATCGAAGTATGCAACCAGGCACGCGTGCATCAATGGTATGAAGCGAAGTGGCATGTGCGCAGCCCGCCGTTTCGACGCTGCAGCGATGGCATAGATGCTTTTCTGGCGTGCTGCTGCAGCGTGGGTATCCGGCAATCTGCCCGCGGCCTCGCTCTCTACGCTCCGCATGGACTGCAGGATCTGTTCAACCTGGTGGTGCGGCCCAACCCATCAAGGTCCGGGCAGGGGTCCAGGCTGGCCGCTGCTTATCGTGAGAAGACGCTGCGATGGAAATCGATCTGGCCCGGGCTGCAGATTATTCCCTGGCCGGCAGATGGTGCGGTGGCAGATTCAGTGGCGCTCCCTACCGG
>DATNCK010000060.1:0-2285 GCA_035571575.1 Steroidobacteraceae bacterium
TAACGATGGGCAATACATGCAGGCGTCCGAAGGCCACTGGCGCGGTGAGCACGAGCTCACCCTGCGGCGCGTTGTATTGGCCAGATGCGATGCGCTCCGCCTCGGCCACTTCCTCCAGCAGCCGCCGGCAGGATGCGAGATAGGTCTGACCGGCTTCGGTCAGCGCAAGTTTGCGGGTGGAGCGCACGAACAGCTTTGCGCCCAGGTGCGATTCCAGCTCCGACACTTTGCGACTGACGGTTGGCAGGGGGATTCGAAGCTGTCGGCTGGCCGCAGAGAAGCTTCCCGCCGATGCCACTGCCACGAACGTCGACATGGATTGCAGACGGTCCACGGATACTTCCAGAATTCGAGAGAGTGATTCTTGAGGATACCGTCTAGTTGCATGGAATGAAATCAACTAATTTCGATGCCTCGCCTGCGGCATTGAGCTGACGCGCGCGCAAGGAGCCGAAACATGCACGCATTTTCGAGCGATGTGGCTTTCTCACCAGCGGTCAAGGCCGTGCAGGCGCGCAAGGGATCGCGCACCGCCTATGCGCGCATGGAGGAGGACGGATCCTGGGAAACCCGCATCACACCCGAGCTCGCCGATTTCATCGCGGCACAGCGCAGTGTCTTCCTGGCAACGGCAAGTCACGACGGCCAGCCCTACATGCAGCATCGCGGGGGTCCACCCGGATTCCTGCGCGTGCTCGATGAGCACACGCTCGCATTCGTGGACTTCGCAGGCAATCGTCAGTTCATCACCCTCGGAAATCTGCAGGAAAATCCCAAAGCGCAACTATTCCTGATCGACTATGCCAGCCGCCGCCGCGTGAAGATCTGGGGCGATGCGCGCGTCGTCGAAGATGATCCGGCGCTGCTGGCGAGCCTGACGCCCGAGCGGTATCGGGCCCGCCCCTCGCAGGTCATTCTCTTCACAGTGAAGGCCTGGGACAGCAATTGCCCGCAACACATTCCCCGTCGTTTCGAGGAGGAAGACGTGAAGGCGCTGCTTGTCGATCGCGATCGGCGCATCGCAGCACTCGAGGCGCAGGTCGCGGCGATGAGCGAGGCCGCAGGCGGCAAGACTGCCATGCCCGCCCAGGTCTAGTCCGCCCAGAAACTGATCACCGCCATCGACCCATCCAGCAGCGCGTCGTAGGTCACGATGATGCCGGGCGTCGAGCGCCTGGCATCAGCCAGCTTCGGCAACAGGACTTTGGTGCCGCCGCGAACATTGGCTGGCTTGTTCGTCGGCGATGCGCCGCGCTCCGCGAGCTGCGCTCGCAGCGCGCTCATGATCTGCTGGGTTTCTTCGTACCCGCCGGAACCGGCGAACTGGCAGGGTTTGCCCTTGCTGCCATCGGTAAACAGCAACCCGGAGGGAAAGCCTGACTTGCCAGTGAGACTGGCCTGGCCACTCTTGCCCACCGTGCGCTCGAAGTAGTCCGCCACTTCCTCATCCGTGATTGCGCGTCTGGCTTTGCCTGCGACGCTGCAGGCATCGATCATGCGGGTCACCCACTGGCCTATCACTGCATCGGCAACTCGCAGACGAAGAGGCGCATCCGATTTCATCACCAGCGTCGATACCGCCATGCCAGGCTTGGAGGGGCCGCGATTCACCAGCTCGATGTTCGCGCCATGCGCCTGCCCGACGTGAATGCTGATGAAGTCCTTCTTCATGTACAGCGTCCAGCCGTCGTCGGTTCCGGCCACTGCGGCGATCACCCGATCCTGAACGCCGGGTAGATCAGACGACACCACGACACAGGACTTCCTCGATGCGGCGAGATAGGCGTACACCTTGCGAGCCAGGGTCGTATCGGCCGTGGCGATCATGTAGACCGGCTCTTTGGCAGGCACCTGCATGGCCGTCGCCAGATTGCCCGCCTCATCGGGGCCTCGCACCACGAAGCCGGGGAATTCCATCTTTCCATCCGGTGGCGGCGCCCCGCGAGCGGCTTCGGGCACGCAGACATCGAACACCAGGCGGCCATAGAGATCCGCCAGCTCGGGCTCAGCCGCCTGCGCGATCTGAGCGCCGCACAGCCCCAGCAATGCACACCACACTGATCGCAATTTCATGGCCCGTTCCACCGCAATTGAGTTCCAGCGCATTGTATGTCGTAAGCTTCCGGGCACTGTCGCCAGGAGGAACTGAAGTGCCGCGCATGAAGGCTTTTCTCTGCCTGCTGTTTCTCCCGTTCGCCGCCGTCGCCGCAGCGCCGCCGATGACCATCGACATGAATGGAAAGACCGCGCTGATTACCGGCTCCACCAGTGGCCTGGGCGAGGTG
>DATNCK010000061.1:0-4394 GCA_035571575.1 Steroidobacteraceae bacterium
GGGTGCTTTCGCGGTGATATTGATCTCCAGCCGCGAAGGTTGTGAAGCCGACCAGCTCGAGCACTACAAGGGACTGCATTCGCGCGATCCACTGCTGGCCGGTGCGCTGGCGGTGATGATGTTCTCGACAGCCGGCGTGCCGCCCTTCGTCGGATTCTGGGCCAAGCTGCAGATCATCCAGGCGCTGCTGGGGGCCAACCATCTGGCACTGGCCATTGTTGCCGTGGTGGCTTCGGTGATCGGCGCGTTCTACTACCTGCGCGTGGTGTGGCTGATGTACTTCGAAGCACCGGGCGAGCAGCCCGCGATGACGCGCGCCATTGGTCTCAAGGTGGTGCTGGCCATCAACGCGCTGGCCGTGCTGGCCCTGGGCATCGCGCCGGAACAGCTGTTGGCGCTGTGCCGGCAGGTGATTCCGGGCGGTTGAGACAACTGCCGCACGAACGCGCAGCGTCTCTGATCACACGGTTTTCGGCCTGGGCTTGTATCTTTCCGCGTTGCTCGCGACGCGGTAAAAATTGGTAGCGGGGGTAGGATTTGAACCTACGACCTTCGGGTTATGAGCCCGACGAGCTGCCAGACTGCTCCACCCCGCACCAGTTGGGCCGCGCATAGTAGCCGAATGCGTTCGCTGGAGCAAAGCGCTTCGTTGAGCCCCGGCAAACGCGGTCGCGGCGTCGCCGCGATGCGCATTCACCCGATCTGCCGCAAAATGGCCAATTGAGTCGGCTGGGAGGTATCGCCATGGGACTTCTGGACGGTGTACTCGGCGGCGTGGTTGGCGCAGTTGCCACCAACGCAATCAACAATCTCATTCAGCACCATGGCGGAGTATCCGGCCTGGTGCAGCATTTCGAGCAGAAAGGATTGGGGGACACAGTGCGCTCTTGGGTGGGCACCGGGGCGAACATGCCCATCTCGCCAGCACAGCTGCAGCAGGCCTTCAGCTCGGAGAAGATCGGGCAGCTGGCGCAGAGCCTGGGTGTGTCGCCGCAGGAACTACTGCAGAAAATTGCGGCCGTACTTCCGGAGACGGTCGACCGGATGACGCCGGGGGGCGCCGTCCCGAACAGGTGAGTGAGTCAGTCGAATAACGGGGGAAAGGAAGATGGACGAGAAGAACATGAACCGCCGCCAGATTCTGGGCGGCGTGGCTACCGTGGGCGCGGCAGCCGCGATCGGTCAGTTGGGGGCGGGTGTGGCGGGTGCAGCAGAGCCGAGCACCGTGGCGGGCCCGGCATTTCCGGATATGGGGCCTTCCCAGGCGCCACCCATCACCGATGTGAAGGACAAGGTGGCCTACATCACTGGTGGCTCCAGCGGCATTGGTCTTGGCATTGCGCGCGCGCTGCATGAGCAGGGCGCCAAGGTGATCCTGGGCAATTACGACGACAAGCAGTTCGCTGAAGCGCTGAAGATGTTTCCGGCCAATGATCCGCGCGTGGCCACCGTGGTTCACGACGTGATGGTGCGTGACGCGTGGGCGGCCAAGGCCGACGAGATCGAGAAGAAATTCGGGCATGTGCACATCCTGGTGAACAATGCCGGCGTGGGTCCCTTCGCCACCGTTGCCGGTGGTTCTGACAAGGACTGGGACTGGTGCATGGGCGTGAATTTCTTCGGGCCGCTGTATGGCGTGCGCACCTTCATCCCGCGCATGCTGGCGCACAAGGAGGGTTCGCACATCGTGACCACTTCCTCCACCGATGGGGTGCTGTTGGGCACTACCGGCGTTTACGCCGTATCCAAGATGGCGGTGTCGGGATTGATGGAAGAGCTGCGCCACGAGCTGCGTACCACGAACATCGGCACTTCCAATCTGGTGCCGGGCCAGACCAGCACCAACATCGGACGCAGCGAAACCTATCGTCCGGAAACGCTGAAGAACGATGCGCCGGCTGCGCCGCGCGCGCCGCTGGGTGGGCGTCCACCGGGTGGCGCAGGTGCTGCCGCGCGCCCGGCGCCGCCGCCCACCACACCGCTGTGGGCACGTCCGCAGGATCCGCTTACCGTCGGTCGCCTGGTGGTCAACGGCATCATCAACAACGACATGTGGATCTACCCGGCGCCGGAATACATCGTCGGTGTGCAGGCGCGTGGCATGGCCATGGCGGAGTCGATGGTGGCGTTTCAGCCGATGCCCGAGCACATCGCGGCCGGGCGCGACCGCTACTACCGCACGCCAATCTACGTGCAGGAGATCCAGCATCGGCGTGCGACGGCCAAGCGCAATATTCCGGGCGTATGAGCGCAACGGAGGCGTAAGGCCGTTCAGCCGGCAGCGGGACCTGCGGTAGAGTGGGGCGATGAGCCATAGCGCCCCCGACCATCTGCTCGAGCGGATGCTGTTCTTCTCCGACGCGGTATTCGCTATCGCGATCACGCTGCTGATCATCGAGGTGCATGTGCCGGAGCTGCCGCGCGGCAGCCCGGCGGCTGACTACGGCACGGCGCTGGCGCACCTGATTCCCTCGGTGGTCGGTTACGTAGTCAGCTTCCTGGTGATCGCCCGCTCCTGGATCACGCACCACGCGGCGTTTGCACATAGTCCGCGCTTCGATGCCTCGCTGCTGTGGCCCAACATCCAGCTGCTGATGATCATCGCGTTCATGCCATTCGCGACCGCATTTCTCGCCAAGAACCTGGGCGCCGTGGTGCCGACACTGGTCTACAACGTGGCGCTGATGATCGCCTCGCTGCTGAGCGTCCGGCTGGTGCGCAAAGCCACCGCGTTGGGCGATGCTGGGCAGATTTATGGCCCCGATGGGCTGGCGTTCCTGCGCACCCGGGGACTGGGAGTTTTTTTCGCGGCATTGCTGGCCCTGTTGCTGGGACTGCTCATACCTGTTTACAGCGAGATGGCGCTGGCGACCGCGCCGCTGTGGGTGCGACTGCTCAAGCGGCGCTCGCAGGCCCGGCTTGGTGAAACCCGGCAGGAGATGGTCGGGGGGTGACTCGCGCGAATACCAGTCTGATGGTGTTGACGACGCTGCTGGCGATGAAGGCGTCTGCGGCAGCTCCCATCCGGGTGATGATTCTCGATGGTGAGAGCGCCGGTCCTTATCACCAGTGGCGGCTGACCACGCCGGTGTTGCGGCGTGAACTGGAGGAAACCGGATTGTTCCAGGTGGAGGTGGTCACCGCGCCGCCTGCAGACGCCGCCTTGAGCGCTTTTCATCCGGATTTTTCGCGGTACCAGGCGGTGATCTTCAACTACGACGCACCGGATGAACGGTGGCCGGCCAGCCTGAAGTCCTCGTTCGAGGATTACGTCCGCGCCGGTGGCGGCGTGGTGATCGTGCACGCTGCAGACAATGCATTTCCTGGCTGGCAGGCCTTCAACGACATGACCGGCATCGGTGGCTGGCGAGGTCGCACCGAACAGTCGGGCCCGTACTGGAACTTCCAGGGCGGCAGACTCATCTCCGATTCCAGGGCGGGTGCCGGCGGCTCTCATGGACGGCGAATTCCCTATCAGCTCACGCTGCGGGCGCAACATCCGATCACTCGCGGATTGCCCGGCACCTGGATGCACCAGGCCGATGAGTTGTATGCGCGATTGCGCGGCCCAGGCCGGAACATGACGGTACTTGCCACTGCCTATTCGGATCCGGCGAACGCGGGCAGCGGACATGACGAGCCGCAGCTGATGGTGGTGCGCTATGGCAGGGGCAGGGTTTTCCACTCCACACTGGGTCACGATGTCGCGGCGATGAGTTCGGTGGACTTCGTGATCACCTTCCAGCGCGGCACGGAGTGGGCGGCGACGGGCAAGGTGACGCAGAAGCTGCCGGCGAGCTTTCCCGCGCCAGATGTGGTCAGTTATCGCAGCGATCTGGCGGCGATGGATCCGGCGTATCAGAAGGGTCTGAATCCCTTGGACTCGGCGAAGTAGCGCACACGCTCTGCGCGAGCGTCGGATTCCCGGGGGATTCTGTCGGCTTTCCGCGAAGGTGTGATGCTGGCCTGCTTTCCGACAGGGAGACGGCGATGGCCAATCACGTAGCACATTTCGAAATCTTCGCCAGCGATGTGGAGCGGGCACGCAGGTTCTACGAGCGCCGCCATAGCCCGAGCGCTTCAGGCTGATAACATCAAGAGATTGATATGATATCAATGAATTGATATATTGTGTCGGCACAAGCCTTCGCGAGGGGATGCATGTCAAACCTGCAGGATCAGCAACGCCGCTCTTTCATCCACGCAGCGGTGGGCGCAACAGCGACGGGGGCAGAGGCTTCGCTGGATGCCAAGCCATCGCAAGCCTCTGAAACTGAAGCTTCCGGTCGCGTGGCACGGCCAGCGGACGGCCCGGCGCGCAGCGCGGGCAGCGGCGGGCAATTCACGCCGATCGGCGCCGAGGTGACGATTTTCGATTGCCCCATCGAGGGCAG
>DATNCK010000062.1:0-5626 GCA_035571575.1 Steroidobacteraceae bacterium
ACAAGTTTCACTGGCAGACCGGCGCCGGCGAACCTGGCTACGAAGCTGATCGTGTGCCTTCCCATGCGATCCGTGTCGAGGCAGGCAGGATTCTCGTGCAACGGATGCAGACAACAGCGCGCGGGCGCTTGCCGCATTCCCCGCATCCACTCGCGCGGACACCGGAACGCGCCGCAGGACCGATTCGCATACTCGGCCTTTCAACCACGGCGATGACGACGGATCAGCCGCGCTACAGCACTTCAGAAGATCTGCTCGCCCATGCACTGGCCAGCGCTGAACGCGACCTGCAATGCGACACCCGGCTGATCCGCTTCCGTGAATTACGCGTGCGCGAGTGCGAAGGCTTCTATTCCAAGTCCGCCCGCGCCTGCACCTGGCCCTGCTCGATCACGGAGATGGACAGCAAGGATCAGATGGAGCAGGTGTACGAAGGCGTGGTGCACTGGGCCGATGTGATCCTGGTGGCCACGCCCATCCGCTGGGGTGCGCCTGGCAGCCTGTATTTCAAGATGATCGAACGTATGAACTGCATCCAGAATCAGGAAACACTGCATCATCGGCATCTGCTGAAGAACAAGGTCGCAGCCTTCATCATCACCGGCGGCCAGGACAATGTGCAGGCCGTCGCCGGCCAGATGATGACCTTCTTCAGCGAGATCGGCTGTCAGTTCCCGCAGTTTCCCTTCATCGCGCATTCGCGCGGATGGAGCGCGGAGGACATGGAACGCAATCAGGAAGTCGTGCGTGCCTCGCAGGCGCTGCATGATGGCGCCGCCGCGCTGGCGAAGCGCAGCGTCGAGATGGCGCAGGTGATGATCTCGACAGCTCTGGGCGCCGATGCGCTGGTAAGCGGCGGGCGCAAGGCGCAGGCGGAATCCGCAGTTCTAAGGACCTGAAATAAGGTACACAGATCAATCGGGGGGACAGCCGATGAACTACCTTCGCGACGCATGGTATGTAGCTGCCTGGAGCCAGGAGCTGGAAGAGGGCAAGCCCCTGGCGGTTTCGGTGCTGGGCGAACCCGTGGTGCTGTGGCGCTCTGCCGATGACATCCACGCGCTGGAGGATCGCTGCGTGCACCGCCTCGCGCCACTGTCGCTGGGACGCTGTGAAGGCCATCGCCTGCGTTGCATGTATCACGGCTTTCTGTATGGCACCGATGGTGTGGTGCAGGAGATTCCCGGGCAACCCGTGATACCGCCGACCGCGCGAGTCCGCGCTTACCCTGTGGTAGATCGCCATAGCTGGATCTGGGTATGGATGGGAGATCCAGCCAGGGCCGATGCCAGCCTCATTCCGCCGGCGGTGGGATTCGACGAACCGGAGTGGATCCTGGGTCGGGGCTATCTTGATTACGATGCCGAGGCGCGGTTGATCAACGACAACCTGCTGGATTTCAGTCACCTCACCTACGTGCATGCCAACAGTTTCGGAGCCGGCTCGGCCTTTGCCGATCAGACGCCGAAGATCACGCCCTTGCCGAGAGGTGTGAGGTTCGAGCGCTGGGTGACCAACTCCCGAAGCCCGGTGAGCCAGGACGCGCCGCCCGTGGATCGCTGGAGCAGCTACGACTTTCTCATCCCTGGTGTGCTGCTGATGTGGAGCGGCAGCTTTGAACTGGGCACGGCGGCGGCCTGCAACCAGCAAAGGCCGGACTATGATTCAGCACTGGCCGGCGTGACCTTCACCAGCCAGGCGGTGACGCCCACTGGCACCAGGACGTCCCGCTATTTCTTTTCCTGGGGACCTCATCGCCGCCATGGCGACGAAGCGCTGCGCGACACGCTCATGGCGCTCGCGGACAAGGCTTTCGGTGAGGACAAGCTCATCATCGAGGCACAACAGCGCGTGATCGATCGCACGGAGCGACCCAGGATCCTGCCGACGGTGCACGATCGCGGCGTCACGCTGTTCAACGGGCTGGTGGCGAGACTGATCCGGGAGAGTGAGCAGCAAGGGGTGCAGCAGACTGCTCAGCAGACCTGAGGGTCTGATGGTTTCAAAAGGCGGAGTCTGAAGATGCGTCTGCTGCAGGACCCAGAAGATATCTCATTTACCATAATATACATTATGCGAAGTAGAGGTTGCAGGGCATGTCATGCCGATCCGGTGCGGAAATGCCGCCGGCGCCACACGCGTGATCAGAAAGAACGTCCTCGCTTTCTTTTCCACCGCTGCTAGATGTCGGAATCCTCTGACAGCTGCTGTCAGCCTTGGGTGATTACTGGAGAGGCAAAGAACTCTTAACCTAAGTTAAGAATTCAGAGGCCGCAGGGCCGAGACAGGCCACCGATGCTCTCCGTTGATACCGTCGTCCTGCGGTGCGCACAGTGCCGAACGAACTTTCTTTCCTCGCGGCAAAAACATGAACCACAAGCCGCAGAGACAGAAATCAGGCCAGTGTCGTGTCCGATCTGCAATTCGCCGGTGAACGTGGCCAGAAGCGGTGACGCCCCGAAGACCGGCGATTAGCGAATCCTTTCGACACCGACATACAGCCAACATCCATCCAGCTTCTCGAAGCGGCTGACCTCATGCAGCCGGCTCGCGCGACCGTTCTGTTTGCAGCGGGCCACAAATTCGACCGTTGCCTGGCTTTCACTCAACTGCACATGTTGCCGCACATCCAGTCCCAGCCAGCGCAGATCTGCCGGACCCGGATCCAGCCTTGATGGCCGGGTTTGCGGATGCCAGGTCGCCAGCAAATAGTCGACGCGGTTCAGGACATAGGCGGTGTAGCGCGAACGCATGAGATGTTCGGCATCAGGCGCCCGCAGGCGCAGTGAGCCGTGCCATCGTCCGCAACACTGCGCGTAACTGGCAGCCAACCCGCAAGGGCACCTTGTATCCGGAACAGGATCGACACGCTCCATGCCGCGTAGAATACGTCGTCATGAACGACCTCGCCGACCATGACACTCCCCTCCTCGGCCGCAACGATCCCGCCAGCGATGACTGGGATGACGAGTCGGTACTCGGACGCTTGATGGAAGAGGGAATCTTCGACGAGGAGGGTTATGCAGATGTGGAGACTGCGATGATCGAAGCGGCCTCGGGTGGTCCACATTTCGAGACTCTGGGCGTAGTGGCCCGCATCGTCGATCGCATCACGCTGATGGCCAGGCGCCATGTGGATCCGGATGACGCATATTGCGTCGAGAACCTCGATGATGAACAGGTCGCGGAACTGGACCGCCGCGTGCGCTTCTGCCTGCTGGAAATCAGCCTCGGCAATTCGCCGGACATGAGCCGCTGGGAAACCTGAAGGCGTCGCGTGGGCATCACCATTACCGCTTTTGAGCGGTCACCCGACGGGGGCAATGGGCTGGCGCGCGACACACGCGTCCGCTGGGCGCTGGAAGACGCCGATTGGCTGGATGGGCCATTCAGCGCCGGCGATCTGATGATGGTGTCGGTGCTGCTCAGGGCGAGGCCATCTGGCATTCTTGATGAATTCGCGAACCTGGCCGCGTATGTCGCGCGTGGTGAAGCACGGCCGGCCTACCAGCGGGCATTTGCTGCTCAATTGGCCATCAACGCTCCCCAGCCAACATGAAATTCAACGCCCTCGTCACGCTGGTTTCCACGGTGCTTTTCTCCTGTGCTGCGCACGCGGAAACTCCGGCTGTGCATCTGTGCAAGGCCTACGTGCAGGGCAGGATCGATGTGCTGGATGCGCAGATGCACAAGGGCGACACAAAGGGTCAGGGGCGGCAACTGCTGAAGCGTCGCGACCGTCTTCGAGAACAGATCAAGGCCTGCGACAAGAATCCGGACGCCTACAAGAAGAATCTCTAGTCACCCGTGTCGATTCGCCATGGCCTGCTATGGTTGATTGCATGCGGCGGCGTCATTCACGGTGCAGTCGCGGGTCCGCCGTTCCTGACGGATGATCCGGAACCCACCGATACCGGTCACTGGGAAATCTACGCGCCATTGATGGAAGCCGAAGGCCGTGGCAATTCGTTCTCGGGCGCCATGGGCGCCGAGTTGAACTATGGCGCGGCACCCGATCTGCAGCTGACCTTTGGCCTGCCGTTGGCTTACACGCACCAGGATCATCACTGGCAGTGGGCTGCCGGCGATCTGGAGCTTTCGGCCAAGTACCGCTTCTATCGCAATGAAGAAAGTGGCCTGTCGATCGCAGCCTTCCCTGGCCTGACGCTGCCGACGGCTGGCAGCCATCTTGGCGCCGATCACGTCACCGCCCTGCTGCCGGTCTGGTTCCAGAAGGATTCCGGTCAGTGGTCGGTGTTTGGCGGCGGCGGATATGCGATCAATCCCGGCGCCTCAGGGCGCAACTACTGGACGGGCGGCCTTGCCGTCTCGTACCAGATCAGTGATGCCCTGCTCCTCGGCATCGAAGCGGATCGTCAGGGCGCCGATGATATCGGCGGCAATGCATCGACCAGCCTGGGTTTGGGCTTCATCGTGAAGCTGCCGGGATCGCTGCGCCTGCTGGCCTCGGGCGGGCCCACGATCGAGGATCACAACAGGGCAACGCGCTTTCACGCCTTCGTCGCGCTGGGCATCGATCTCTAGGAATACTTCATGACCGAAAAAGTCGACACCGCGCTGGCCAAGGTGCCGGCCATCACGCTCGGATTCTGGATCATCAAGGTCCTGGCAACGACGCTGGGCGAAACCGGTGGCGACACGCTGTCGATGACCTACGATCTGGGTTACCTGGTCAGCAGCGCCATCTTCATCGTGCCGCTCCTCGTGCTGGTGATTGCCCAGGTACGGGCGCGGCGTTTTCATCCCTTCCTGTACTGGGCCACGATCATTGCATCGACTACGGCCGGCACCACCATGGCCGATTTCGCCACGCGCTCGCTCGGCATCGGCTACATCGGTGGCTCACTGCTGCTGCTGGCCTGCGTGCTGCTCACGCTCGCCGCGTGGCGTACCAGCACAGGGTCGATTGCCGTGGAATCGATCCTCAGCAGTCGCGCGGAAATCTTCTACTGGGTAACCATCACCTTCTCCCAGACCCTGGGCACCGCGCTGGGAGACTGGGCGGCGGATGATGGGGGCTTGGGCTATCTCGGCGGCGCCGCGCTCTTCGGGGGCCTGTTGCTGCTGCTGGTGCTGCTCTGGCGCTTCACGTCGGTGAATCGCGTGTGGCTGTTCTGGTCGGCATTCATCCTCACGCGACCGCTCGGCGCAACCGTCGGGGATTTTCTCGACAAGCCCATCGCCCAAGGCGGCCTGAACTTCAGTCGCCCGGTTGCTTCCGCGGTTCTGGTGGCAGCCATTGTCGTGCTGATTGCGCTGCTGCCGAGACAAGCGGCGATTTCACACGCTGCCAGGCACGACACGGTGTAACCGGCTCAATGCCGGGTGATCGCGGGAAACATCATCGTGAACACGCTGCCGCGCGGTTCGGCGGCCTTCGCGGTAATGAACCCCCGATTGGCCTGCACCAGCTGCCGTGAAATGCTCAGCCCGACGCCGGTTCCACCGCGCTTGGTGGTGAAGAACGGCACGAAGATATTGTCGATATGCGCCGCGTCGATGCCTGGACCATTGTCGATCACCTGAATCAGGACGCGATTGCGCTCATCAGGCAGTGCACGCAGGGTGATCTGCGGCTCGGCTGCCTCTGTCAGCGCTTCGGCGG
>DATNCK010000063.1:0-2579 GCA_035571575.1 Steroidobacteraceae bacterium
CGGCGCAGCCCACGAGGTAGATGATGGTCAGGATCAGCAGCGCGAGCCGCACGCCGAAGGGCTTGATGTAGTCCATCCAGATGTCGCGCATGCCGACCCAAACGTGGTACAGCAGGGCGATGATGGTCGCGAACGTGAGCATCTTCATGCCCTGGCCCGCGAAGAGGCCGGCCCACTTGTCGTAGCCGACCGGCCCGCTCGTGAGGAGGAAGCGCGCGAGCACGACAATCGTGAAGATTGCCATCAGCGCCGCGGTGACGCGTTGCGCCAGCCAGTCGCGCACGCCGTAATGGGCGCCGACGACGATGCGGCGCGATCCGTAATTCACTGCCATTGTTCTTGTCTCCGTCTCCAGGGCCTGTTCACACTGCTTTTGCGAGTGCGAACGGAGTTAAAACAGCGCCAATCTAGGCGCGCGACGACGCCCAGGCTGGCCGCCTGGGCTAGGAGCGTAACAACGAGTGGCGCTGTTTTAACCCCGTTCCCTTCGGGTTGCGGCCAAAAAGGCCATGCGCTGCGTTGCGAAGCCTGGCCGGACGTCGAGTCCGGCTGCGTTTCGCGCCTTGCGCATGACCTTTTTGACTCGCAACGCATCTTGCAAAAGTGGTGTGAACAGGCCCTACACGGCAAACGGATACTCGCGCAACAACTCCATTGCGCGTTGACCCCGTTCGCCGAGGAAAAAATCGTGAATGAAAGGATGCTGGAAGGCGATCACTTCCTTCGGCGGGGCCGCCACGATGACCCGCTTGTCGGCCAGCACTGCGATCCGCGTCGAGAGTTCGAACAGCGTATCCAGGTCATGCGTGACCATGATCACGGTCAGCTCCAGGTCACGGTGCAGCGACCGCAGCAGCGTCACGAAGCTGTCCGAACTTTCCGGGTCCAGGCCCGAAGTGGGCTCATCGAGCAGCAGCAGCGGCGGGTCCATTATGAGGGCCCGGGCCAGCGCCGCACGCTTGATCATGCCCCCCGACAGGTCGGCCGGCATCTTGCCGGCGTCCTCGGGCTTCAGGCCAACCATCTGCAGCTTCACCATCGCCGCCTGGCGCACCAGGGCGGACGGCAAGGTCTTGAGTTCGCGCAAAGGGAAGGCAATGTTTTCCAGCACGCTGAATGCGGAGAACAGCGCGCCATGCTGGAACAGCATGCCGATGCGGCTGGCCGCGCCCCTCTCCCCCATCTGTCCCACCGGCTGGCCCAGGACGTAGACCTCCCCCTGGGTCGGGGTTTCCAGGCCCAGGATCTGGCGCAACAGCACCGTCTTGCCGCTGCCGGACCCACCCACCAGGGACAGCACCTCGCGGCGCTGCACCTTCAGATCCAGATCCTGGTGGACCACGAAACGCTTTTCGGGCGTGGAAAACACCGTCCACAGCTTGCGGATATCCACCATCGGCGCACCGCCAGTGGGTAGGGGGATGTCGATCAGCTCCTCCACGGCTTCAGGCTCCCACGTCCTTGAACAGCACGGCGAACAGCGCATCCACCAGGATCACCACCGTGATCGACGCGACCACCGAGGCCGTCGTGCCCTCGCCCAGGCTCTGGGTGTTGGGCCGTACGCGCAATCCGAAGTGACAACCGACCAGGGCGATCAGGATGCCGAACACCACCGACTTGCTGCTGGCCAATATCAGCGTATTCAGGTGCACGGCTTCGGGCAGTGCCGTGAGGAAAAAGGTCGGCGTGATGCCCAGAGAGATGTCGGCGGCCAGCATGCCGCCGGCCAGGGCGCACAAGGTCGTCCACACGCTGATCAGCGGCATCGCGAGCGCCAGCGCCATCGCGCGCGGCATCACCAGGCGAAAGCTGTGCGAGATGCCCATCACGCGCATGGCGTCCAGTTCGTCGGTGACTCGCATCACGCCGATCTGCGCCGTGATCGCCGAACCGGAGCGGCCGGCGATCAGGATGGCGGCCAGCATCGGCCCCAGCTCGCGTATCAGCCCGATGCCCAGGATATTGACGATGTAGACGTCGGCACCGAACTGTTTGAGCTGCTGCGCCGTGAGGTAGGCCAGCACGACGCCGATCAGGAATCCCACCAGCGCCGTGATCGGAAGGGCCAGGGCGCCGATGCGGTAGAGGTGGCCGGAGAAATCGCGCCACGGGCCTTCGTGCGGGGCGCGCGCCAGGCGCAGCAGGTTCAGCGCCAGCTGCCCGATCAGGCGCACGAACGATTTCGCGTGGTCGCCGGCGCGCAGCACGGTCTCGCCCAGTGCGAGCCAGGCACCCAGCCAGCTCGCCTTCTTGCGCGCGGGCAGCGCCGCCGTGAAGTGGGCCACGCGCTCCAGGACCGCGCGCTGTGCCGGCAATAGTTCGAGTTGCTGGGGCCATTGCCGGCCCCACTGGTCCCACAGCAGCTGCGCGCCCACGTGATCGAGCTGCTGCGCCTGACTC
Source organism: Steroidobacteraceae bacterium (assembly GCA_035571575.1). Classification (GTDB taxonomy): domain Bacteria; phylum Pseudomonadota; class Gammaproteobacteria; order Steroidobacterales; family Steroidobacteraceae; genus ZC4RG30. The sequence continues at coordinate 2,404 of DATNCK010000063.1, forward strand.
AAGTCCCAGGCTTGCCGCGCCGTGGCGCCCGCCAGGCTTGCTTGCAGCGACTTGAGCAACCGTGGCTGGGCAAACTGCGCCGCCGTCCATTGGCCCAACACCCGCAGGCGCGCGCCTTCCGGCGCAGGCTGCTGCTCGATGCGAGGCGTGGTTTCCGGCATGAATGGAGGGGGTCC